>JAADGR010000354.1 GCA_013152225.1 Calditrichota bacterium | reverse complement strand
CATGATCGCACTCGTTGTGTCGCCTTGTGCAAATTCATTATCGATGAGAATATTTGTTGAATCAGATTTTGAAAGCTGCATAGCCATTTTACGATATGCTCTTTTAATCGCATCATTTCCACCGGATGGAAGGATATATTTTGCCTTTTTGGCGCCGAAAAACTGGCTCAGACTTGGAGTAATTTCCTGCCATTGCAGTCGTCTGAAAACATCATAATCAGGATCCAATTCAATTTTTCTGATCTTTGAATCAAAACTGAACTGAAATACGTCTCGGCCTCTTTTTACGATCAGGATTGTATCTTGCACACCCTTTGTTGTTGTAATCCTGCAAGGCAAATTAACCCGAAAATGAGGCTCCTTTTGCAGAATCTTAAATTTTAATTGATAACGCTCCCCTATTTTTTTACTCGTTGGATTTTGCAGCGAAAATACAGGGGCTCCCGGCTTATCGACCCACTGGTCAAAGAACCAATGCAATTTAAATTGACTTGTTTTTTCAAATACCTCCCGAATATCGTTCCAACCGGCATAGTGAGATTGATAATCCAGATAAAACGTCCGCAGTGCTTTGTAAAAATTCTCATCACCAACAAGCTTTCGTAGTTGATGGAAAACCATCATTGCTTTTCCATAGCCGATGGTTCTGCTTGCAGGGGTGGTTCTTTCCCGAAAAGCAGTCAGCGGAAAATCCAGATCGCTTTTATTCACATAAGATGCGTAATCTTTGAGCGCTTCATAGCGGTAATTTTTGGCAGCTTGAGGAGATTGCAGTTCTTTGTAATGATAATCGGCACTGTAAACAGTCAGGCCTTCGCACCAATTTCCTTTCTCCATATCAACAAAAACGCCATTGCCCCACCAATTATGGCATATTTCATGTCCCAGGGATATTTTTGTGATAAAAGGCAGCCTGATAATTTGACTTCCAAGCAGTGTAAATGACGGCATCCCATAGCCGGTAGGGAAAAAATTCTCAACAACAGCAAATTTATCATAAAGATATTCACCAAACATGACATTATACATTTTTAAATATCGCGTACATGCCTGCAAATAAGTTGACGAAAGCGAACTGGTCTGTGGAAAGAAAAATGTCGAAACCTTGATTTTCCCTAATTGGGTTGAGTGAATTTCATAATTTCCGGCACAAAGATAGATCGTGTCCAAAGGTTTTGTTTCTTCCCAACAGCTTACCAAAGAATCGTTTGATTCTTTATGATATAATAATTTTCCGGAACTCAGGACGCGAAAGCCCTTTGGTGTGAGTGTCGTCAATCGGAAATTTGACAATTCATGCGGCAATAACGGATACCAGAAACTTGCCCCATCTAAAAAGATGCCGTTTTCTCCGATCAATCCGCTTGTTTGGTCGGCAACCATCATTCTTGAAAAACTGGCGCTTTTCAGAGAATCATAAATCATTCCCTTGTAGCGTACCTCTATATTTTCCGGCAACAGATCATTTGGCAAGTTCACCTGGTAAAATTGTGCATTTTTAAATTGATCTTCTTCCTCAGTCCTATTGGAACCAAACAAGTTCAAAAAATCAGCAGTAGTTTTTTTCTCCACATCAAGCTTCTGGTCCCCTACACTCACGCTTTCAACCGCCAGAGAATCATTTAAAAAGAAATAAATTTTGTTGGTTGGTTTTATATAATTAATGCGAATCGTATCAATCGCAGTGATGGAATGTTGATGAGGATTTAGAAAAACTTTTAGATGGTGAGAAGAAAAACTAAATTGAGAGGATGTCTGTTTGGAGCAGCTAAACCTTGATGTAACAAGAACTATGAACACCATTAAAAAAAGAAATCGTAATAACTTTTTCATATCGTTTTCTTCCTTTTACGAGTTAAGTATGTACTCGTGGAAATATAACCAATACCCTTTTCTTTGTCAAGAATATTGTCCTGCATCTTGCACAACCTATGACGCACTTGGATGACTTCATTTTTGCACAACAGATATTTAAATTTTGCTACAAAAAAAGGCCAGTTTGAGCTGGCCTTTTTAAATTTTGAGGAGTAAACTGATTTTCCGTTTATATGCTACAACATTGCCTTTAACATCAGTGCTTCATTCTTTTCCTGTGCATCGGGATAATCTTTAAGCAGTTTATCATAAACATTTTTAGCCTCATCCGGCATTTTGGCGAGAGTATAACATCGCGCTGCTCTCAGCAAATAATTTGGCGAAAAAATAGAATCGGGAAACTTTTTAACTGTTCTTTCATATTCCTGAGCTGCTTCCTGATAATTCTTTAACTGCTCATCACAGGCTGCTATTCCCGCATACGCAGCAGAGAGAATGTGCTCATCTCCCTTAAAGGCGGATGCAAATTTTTTATAGTTAATTTTTGCGTTTTCGTAATCATTTGTTTCAAAAAATGAATCGGCGAGATATAAAAACCCCATTTTACCACTTTTTGTGCTGCCATATTTTTCGACCAGATTTGTTAACAGAGGCAGAGCATTTTGATAATCACCACTCTCAAAAGTTCTGGTTGCTTTTGCCAATTCGACGCTTGCCTTTTGCTCGGCACCCTTTTGTGAATTGGCATAAAAATAAACTGCAACAAATATAATAGCTATCGCTGCTATAGCACCGACAACATATTTTGAATTATCCTCAGCCCAGGCAGAGGCTTTGTAGTAAAAAGTAACAAGCTTGTCTTCTTTCAGCTTCTTTTTCGACAGTCGTTTTCTCGGTTTAAGCATTTTTTACCTTGGTAATGAAAAGTTATTATTAAATGAGTTTTAAAAGAAAAAAATATACTAATTGATACTTTTAAATGCAAGCAGAAAACCGGCATTGGCACTAACAGGGCTGCCCACAGGTGCATAGATAAACGATCATCGCAAAACTCCCAAAAGCATCCCATCTCACCCTTACCCGGCAGCGACTTGTAATAGCTTTGAGCCACAGGCCACAGCATAGCTTGCTCTTTCTCTTTGTTGATACTATATTAATAGACTTGATAGTGCTCTATTTATGAGTCGTTCGTAAAAAGTCAGAAAATGTCATTGCGAGCGAAGCGAAGTAATCTGGATGTTGGCTAAGGTGCTATTTTATAAGGATCGTTTTCCCGATAATTCGGGATAAACTGTCGCTCCGCTCCTCGCGATGACATGCTTTTCGACTTTA
>JAADGR010000491.1 GCA_013152225.1 Calditrichota bacterium | reverse complement strand
AAACTTCCTGAAGGAACTTCTGCGCAAGCTGCGAGCTATTTCAAGGTCGGCTTGGCTAAAGTCCCAATCACACCGAATATTGAAGACACCTGGATTGATGCGGACAGCAACGCCCGCTATGAACCGAAAAAAGGCGACACTTTTGTTGATAAAAACGGCAACGGCAAATTTGATGCTTTCTGGCTGGCGGGTTTTCAAAACGGTCGTCCCGCGGCCGGCGTGCACGATGACATCTGGGCGCGAGCTATTGTTTTGGATGATGGGCAACTCAGCGTAGCGATTGTTGTGCTTGACGCCATTGGCTTTTTTCACGACGATGTCATTACCATTCGTAAAATGGTTAAAGAAAAAAAGCTGCCCGTGGATCATGTCATCGTTACCTCGGTTCACAATCATGAAGTGCCGGATTTGATGGGATTGTGGGGACCCAAGTTTTATAAAACGGGCGTAAATGATGACTATATCAAATTTGTCCAGCGTCAGGCGGTGAAAGCTGTCGAATCAGCGACACAATCGCTGCGTCCGGCAAAAATGATGTTGGCGCGTATTGATTCTACGGCAAGTGATCTTGTAACCGATACGCGGCCGCCAAGGGTTTTGGATGATACGATCAACATGATGCAATTCAGAGATGCTGAGGCCGACACAATGCTGGGGCTCTTCATGAACTGGGGAGACCATCCGGAGACTTTGGGCAGTGATAATTTATATGTTACGGCGGATTTTGCCCACTATTGGCTGCAAGGTATTGAAAAGGGCATTATTTACAATGGCGAAGTAAAACGTAAAGGCGTGGGCGGTATAGCAATTTGGGCGAACGGCGCTGTGGGCGGATTAATGACAACGTTGCATTGCAATGTCTACGATCCCTGGCTGAAAAAGAGTTTTGAAAAAGGCAGATTTGATAAAGCGCGTGCCCAGGGTTATCGCCTGGCCGATTTGGTTCTGAACAAAATTGAAAAAGGCCAATGGGAAACAGTGCAAAATCCGGTGATGAAACTGGCGGCGCGTACGTTTTATTTTAATGTGAGCAACAAATATTTCAAACTCGCCGGTGCCCTGGGTCTCTTTCACCGCGGATTTCACAAAATGAAACAACTGCGCAGCGAAGTGGATTTGCTGTCCATCGGCGATGCCTGGATTTTAACTGTTCCCGGTGAGATTAACCCGGAAATTGTCAACGGCGGCGTTGAAGTGCCAAAGGGTGCTGATTTCCCCGGCGAGCCGGTTGAAGTCCCGCCGCTTCGTCAACTGATGAAAGGAAAATATAATTTCGTCATCGGTCTTGCCAACGACGAGGTGGGCTATATGATGCCTAAAACACACTGGGACACCAAACCGCCGTACACCTATGGATCGAAAAAAGGATTCTACGGCGAGATTAACTCCCTGGGACCGGAGACCGGGCCAAAGGTTTACAATGAAGCGAAAGCGATGATCGATGCGTTTTGAGAAAAAATGAAAGAGACAAAAGCGTTTTTTTGAGTGCTGACGATGACAAAATTGAAAGAAAGCGAGTACCTGGAATTTAAAAAATCTACAGCCGAATTAAGGGATAGTGTTAAATCTATTTGCGCTATTCTTAACAAGCATGGAAAGGGAGAGTTGTATTTCGGCATTAAAAATGATGGAACTGTTGTCGGTCAGGATGTTTCTGATAAAACTCTTCGCTCTGTTTCTCAGGCCATTGCTGATCATATTGAGCCGCGGATATATCCTAAAATTGAAAAAATGACGGAGGGTGTTCACGATTACATTAAAGTCTCATTCCAGGGAAATGAAAAGCCATACTTTGCTTATGGCAGAGCTTTTATGCGTGTAGCGGATGAAGACAGGCAGTTGAGCGCCAGGGAATTGAAATCAATGATTCTCACCAGCGAAGTTTATCGCAGTCAATGGGATTCCGAATTGTGCGAACTGTCGATGGACACCATCGACGGCAAAACGCTGCAATCCTTTCTTCACAAAGCCAGACAGGCGGGCAGGATGCCGGATGCCGAAGACGGGTCCGAACGCGCTCTTGAAAAACTGCGCCTGGTCAGGAAGAAAAAGTTGAGCCTTGCCGCCAAATATCTGTTTACCACAGAACATAACATCGAAGTTCAAGCCGCGGTTTTTGCGGGAAGGGATAAACTTACTTTTCTTGATATTAAAAAATACAACCAGCCTCTACTGGATTTGCTGGAAACGGCGGAATCCTATGCCAAAGAAAAAATGAACTGGCGGGTGGAATTTGTCGATTTCAAGCGGGTTGAAATCCCTGAAATCCCGCTGAAAGCGCTGCGTGAGGCATTGGTCAATTCACTGATTCATCGCGATTTTATTAATCCGAAGGGTAACGAAGTCGCCATTTACAAAGACCGCATTGAAATTTACAATCCCGGCACTTTCCCGGAAGGCTTGTCGCCGGATGACTATATCAAAAGCGAGGCCAGATCTTATTTAAGAAATCCGCTGATTGCCGAAATATTTTACCTGACCAAAGACGTGGAAAAATGGGGATCCGGTTTAAAGCGGATTTATGACGAGTGCCGGGAGAATGACGTTGAGGTGCAGTTTAATGTTGTTGAATCGGGATTTGTTACCACTTTTATTCGCCCTGCCGAGGAAGAAGATTTTTCACTGAAAACTGTGGAGAAAAGTTCACCAAAAAGTTCCCTAAAAAGTTCCCTAAAAAGTTCCCTAAAAAGTTCCCTAAAAACAGATGAAAAGATTATTGCTTTGATCAGAAATAATAATCTTATCACAACGGAAATGATGGCGCAGGAAATTGGTATAAGTAGAAGATCCATTGTAAAACAAATTGCAAAATTAAAAAAGGATGGCAAATTAAAGCGTATTGGTCCACTTAAAGGCGGCCATTGGGAAATTACTGAAAGATGATTGTTGAACAGTTCACGAAAAAGTTCACTATAAACTAGGGAAGAATTGTGGAGAAAAAGGTAACTAAAAAAGGTCACCAAAAAAATGATGGGGAGTTGCAAAATATTTTGTTGAAAATTATATACATTCATTAATTTGATTTAAAGGTTGGTAACTGTATTCTGTATCTTTTTAAATTAACTTACAAGGAGAACCCCTAGTTGACCCCAAAACTGCGCATCGGCATCATTTTCGGCGGACAGTCGGCAGAGCATGAAGTCTCGTTGGTGTCGGCCACTTCGGTCATCAAT
>JAADGR010000061.1 GCA_013152225.1 Calditrichota bacterium | reverse complement strand
ACTGTCTGAAACCCCGATTGCCAAATCGGGGTTGAGTTTAAAACCGGCCCGGAGGCAAAGTTTCGCTCCCCGAATTTTTCCACAGCGACTGCTTCTTTTGGTTCTTTTCTTACGCTAAGAAAAGAACGAAGAGGATTTGATGGTAATTCGAAACATTGCTCCTTAGCCATTTAATTTGTTACCTCGATTCAATCCAACCCTTTTTCTATGCTTTTTGAAGTATTCGTTATTGTTTCACCGGCTGTGACCGGAATTATATGAATCCACCTTTAACCGCTCATTCAATTCCCACAGCGCAATTCGATTACTGTCCCACTTAAGTTTTTCATATGCCTTGGCATATGGAAGCCAATTGACTTCCGTATGTTCAAAACTCAATTTAATCTTTTTATCTTCCATAAAAACGGCAAATGAGTATTCGGGCAGAACATAAACTTTTTCACCCCATTCCTCTTCACGTGCCGCAAAATGGCCGGCCGGTATTGATGCTATTGAATCCAATTGAATAAACTCATAATCATAAGGAATGCCGGCTTCCTCGTTGGCTTCCCTTTTGGCGGCTTCAAGCGGAGTTTCGTCATCTTCTCCCCCACCGCTGACAAACTGCCAAACACCCAGGTCCGAGCGTCTCATTATCGCATACTCAGCGATATTATCACTGGTAATTCGATATGGTATTACGAGAACCTGAAATTGTGCTCTGCTCATATTTTTTCCACGATTGAGACGTTTTTATTCACATCAGGAGCTGTTAATCCCCGGCGTGTTACTCGATTACTGTCTTATTTGAGTAATCATACGTTTCGCATGCTCAGTACAAAAAGTTTTTACCATTATGCACCACATCTATTTATCAGGTAAAACATTTTATTCCTTAGTTAAGAGATTAATTCTCCTTACCTTTTTACTGATAGCTTGTTGAAAGCCGTAATAATGATTCAGTTCCATATCTTCGGAAATGTCCTCTCCATGATCCCCTTTCTTCCTTAAAGGATCAAGATGCGCCCCGTGGTCGGGAGAAAAAACGATAGCTCGGTTGTAGTTCTGCCAATAACGATTAAAAGCTTCGCTCATCTCGACAAATCCATTGATGTTATTTTTTATGGCCTGGATCGCCCGGGGATCAAATGGCGTCGTGGCATGCATTGTATCATCATATTCCTGATGGTATGCCAGAATCAGATCGTGGCGATTTTCTTTAATAAGTGCAATGGTACGTCGAGTCACCTCCGGATCATATGACTCGGAAAAATAATCGATCTCGCGGTTTCGAAAAATCAGATCAATGCTACAGTTCTCAACAGCAACAATGGCAACACGCTTATTCGCTCGAATAAGAGCGTCAAACAGAGTGTCACAAGTGAGGACTGGTTTCTCGTATTTGCGGATACCATGTTGTGCCGGTGTTGCTCCCGTAAACATTGAGGCAAAGCAAACCGGAGTCTTTGGTGGAACGACAGATTGTAAAGATACTCTATGGGGAGCGACTTGAATCACGGATTCAAACAAGGATGAGTAATGCGCAAAAAGATGATTCCCCAAGGCATCCGGTGCAAAAATCAAACATTTTTGAATGGTCTCACCATGAAGCATCGCTTGTGCCGCACGTTGAATATCCACTATAGGCGGTGCAATGCATAAATTGGGAGGTACAATTCCGAACAAACCGGAGATTGTCGGTGTTAGCGCCTGGACAGAATGATCGGTAAAAGCCATTTTACTCTCTATTGACGGATAATACATGAATCTCACGCAGCCATTCGATAATTTCCCCGGCACATTGCTCAGATACATTATCCAATCCGTGATTACCATCGGGCATCTCAAGATATTTACTCGATAGATTGTTCTTTTGCATCACTTCGTGTCCGATCCAGGCATCCGTTCGCCGGTAAATATTATCGGCTGAGCCCTGCAGGAAAAATACCGGACAAGTTATCGATTGTAGATTGTGAATAGGGGCTTTCCCTATGAAATCTTTGAAGAAATGTATATCCAACGGGACTCTGAATACGTCTGCCGTTCCGCCGTTTACAAGAGAATCAAAGTTGTCAATAAACACCTTGCCGGGACCGTTGGGCATATTCATATGTACACTGAGACAGGTAGCAACGGAAACAACGAATGCTAAATCATTCGAAGTTTCTGCAAAGCGTAATGCTACTGTCGTCCCGGAGCTGATACTGAAACAGCCGATCTTTTTATTGTCCGACCAATCCTGCTTTGCAACCCAATCAAATACATACCGCAGGTTTGAGACCCATCTGCCATATGACATTTCACCGGGGCTACCGCCGGTATCCCCACACCCAAAGAAATCGAAGGTAACCATTGCCGCCGGTTGCGTTAGTAAACTGGTACACAGCATTTGCGCTGATGGAAATAAACGCCTTGTGGCTCTCCAACCATGACAATAAATAACTACCGGCAATTCGCGATCAGAAAAATCAGGTAAATAAACCGTACCAACATTTTTATCACCGTTCTCCAATTGAAAATCATACTTTTTCATTCGATCACTTTCTTTGCAATAATTCTATTTGTTGCATGTTGATGGGGTATCCCACCGGACATGCAATTAAAAATCTCTTCGGTGCAATATTTTATTTCCCAATCATGATAATATGTGAATATTTCACCTGAAAGCCATTTCCGAGCAGATTTTTCCGCATCAGGTGCTTCATCAATAAATGGTTTTTTTACAAATACTGAAAAAACATGTAAACCACCCACATTTGTGAATTGCTTGTAATTTTCAAATATCTCGGGTCGTTTACTTTCAGGTATATAATGTAAGACTCCGGAAGAAAACAGGATGTCATATTTACCGGTTAACCTAAAGTCATTTATATTTGCCTGAAAGACATCAATATTTACATTTGCTTCACGTGCCATTTTTGTAGTTTTCTCAACACCCTGCAATGATAGATCGAAAGCAGTGACGTTATATCCGTTTCTTGCAAAGAATACCGCATTTCGTCCCTCTCCACATCCAATATCCAAAAGTTTTAGAGGTTTCTCAGGAGGTAAAAGCTCAAGAACTTTGAAACATATTGACGATGGTTTCTTCCCCCAATAATATTTTGCGTATATTTTTTGTCATATTGGTTTAACATCAAAAACTCCAAAATTCAATCTATTCGCGAGAGCGCTGATCCGTTAATACTAAAACGGTCGTTTCCGAGCACTACTTGTTAAGCTCCCGCAGAAACCGAATCGCGGCAATCGCGGCGCCATAACCATTGTCGATATTTACGGTTACGAAACCGGGAGCGCAACTCGTGAGTATCGCGTGCAGCGCCGTTTGGTGGAGTTCGCGGCGGCGCTTTGTTGAAATGTCCATTTTTAATGTAAGAAACACCGCAACCCCGTATGTACCATAACGATATCGTATTCATTCGCTGCTTGGGTCACTTCCTCGTCGCGTAATGAGGAACCCGCTTGGGCAATGTATTTCACATTGCTTCTATTCGCGCGATCAATATTGTCACGAAAAGGAATGTAAGCGTCTGAGGAAAGACAGACACCTTCAAATTTCCGAATCCAGTTCAAGCGCTCTTCGTTTGAGAGTAACTCAGGCTTTTTTTTCAATTTCAACAACAAAGCATTCTGTTCGGGAGAGGATAATTGATCCCAAAGAATATATTGGTCCACAACATTGGCTTTGTCCGGTCTTTTGAGACCGTCAGCAAAATTGAGGCTCAGTATCTTGGGGTGCTGCTGAAGAAACCATTTATCGGCCTTGTCGCATGCCAAACGGGTACAGTGAATCCTCGATTGTTGGCCTGCGCCCATTCCAATGACCTGTCCATCGAAAGCAACACAAACAGAGTTTGACTGCGTGTATTTAAGGGCTATTGTAGCCACCAGCAATGTTTCTAAGATATCGGCAGGAAGTAATTTGTTGTTCGTAACGATATTCCGGAAATGATCCTTTGAAATTTGCAAATCGTTTCGCCTTTGCTGAAGTCGGAAACCGAAGATTTCACGCGTCTCAATTTCAGGAGGATGATAATCCGGATCGACCTGTAGGATTATGTAGTTGCCATTTTTTTTACGCTTCAGGATTTCCAGGGCATCGGTCTCAAAACCCGGAGCAATGATAAGGTCAGAGACTTCCCTTTTAAGAACACGTGCCAGGGACACATCAACAATTTCACTGACCCCAACAACATCACCGAAAGAACTCATTCTGTCTCCCCCGCGGGCTTTGACGTAAGCCGTCGCAACAGGGGAAAGTTCTTCCTCCGGAAGAAACTGTGACTTTCTGAAATCCTCTGAAAGCGCTCCGGCGATAGCCGCTCCCGCAGGGCTTGTATGTTTAAATGACGCAGCCCCGGGAACGCCGGTTACAGTCTTGAGCTCGCGCGCAAGTTGCCATGCACCAAGAGCATCAAGAATGTTAATATAGCCCGGTTTCCCATTCAGTACTATGAGAGGTGACGGATCTGGCAACGTCAGACTGGCCGGTATTTGGTGTGGATTGCATCCGTATTTGAGATCAATTTTCATTCTATCACAAAATCCTAATCTATTAATTAACCAACGTGAATCATTGAATCGGAAATATTATCTGATTTTTTCAAGCAATCATAGTCGTTTCCGAATACTACTTGTTAAGCTCCCGCAGAAACCGAATCGCGGCAATCGCGGCGCCATAACCATTATCGATATTTACGGTTACGATACCGGGAGCGCAACTCGTGAGCATCGCGTGCAACGCCGTTTTCCCTCTATCAGCCACACCATAACCAACCGCCGTCGGCACACCGATGACTATCCCGGGAACCAACCCCCCGATGACACTTACCAAGGCCGCGTCCATCCCCGCCACGACAATTTTTATCGGCAGGTCCCTGAACTCATCGACGCGCTCCATGAGACGCCAGATTCCGGCCACGCCCACATCATTAATCTCCCGTACCGGGAACCCATTAAACGCCAATGTCCGAATCGCTTCGCGACTGACCGGCAAATCGGAACTCCCGGCTGTTATGACGGCAATTTGTTCCTTTTCAGACAATTTTTCGGGAGCGCCGTAAAAGGCTGTGCGGGACAAAGAATCATAA
>JAADGR010000332.1 GCA_013152225.1 Calditrichota bacterium | reverse complement strand
CATGAAAACACAAAATGTCGTGGATTCATTTTTAAATCGTTTTGCCCAAAATAGTATTGCCTGGTTTTTTTGTTCTTCCGGATTCAATTCAATTCGAAAAGCATTATCTAATCTCATTCCCTAAACAAACTTTTCCCTCTTTTGCAAATTCAATAATGCCGCGAGGATTGTGAGGATCGTACCGACAATGAGATAAATTCGATTCTTCAAGATAACGTCGGCCCAGATGGCTTCGTTGACATTGGAAGGAAACTGAAAAGGATTGAGAAAGAGGTTCCATTTGCTTTCCATCATAAATCCGCTGGAAATCCAAAAGGCAACGCCAATGATCACCATAATCACCGCGGTTCCGTAACCGTTACGCGCAATCGTAGAAAACATAAAGGCCAGGCTTCCCAAAAAGAAAACAGGAAACATGAGTTGAAACACCATACTCATTATTGGAAAAGTGGTCAGAGCTACTGTGCTGAGCAAGGCAAGAATAATAAGCAGCGCAAACACGACGAGGTACATAATCCCGATTCGCACAAGCCAGACTTTGTAGCGATAATTCGGAATGCCGAAAAGAACTTCCAGCATACGTGAATCGATATCGTTTTGAATGCCAAAAGTCGTGGGATAGAAAATTAAAAGTATGCCGGGCACCAAAAGCAAATAATAAACGGACGCTGCGGTGGGATTTGATTCCGAATTGAAAAGATTGATAATCGTAACAAGCAGAAAAAAAGCCGTTCCGGCGAGAAGAAAAAAGAAAAACTTGTTGGCGAAAATAATTTTTAAATTATAGCGAATCAATTTCGAAACTAAAATTGCATAGTTTTTAATTTTCAAATGATAATTCATTAAACGTCCTTTTTTCTCAATAGCCACAAATAAGAATCTTCCAGCGTCGGACGGACCGGCCTGGCGTCGGGCACCGGCTGATTTTCCGAAAGACAGCGAATGCGGATTCGATCATCCACACGTATATGGTGGATAATCCACAAACCCGCACGGATCGTCTCGAATTCTTTGGCCGGAACAAGAAACTGCCAGACTTTATTCTGCGCTAATTCCGCCATGTGCGTCGGCTCTCCCAAATAGCAAAGCTCGCCGCGATTCAGAACAGCAACCCGATTACACGAACTGGAAATATCTTCAATAATGTGAGTGGAAAAAATAACCACTCTTTCACGACTCAAATCGACCAGCAGATTGCGAAAACGGATTCGTTCACGGGGATCCAAACCGGCCGTCGGTTCATCGACAACAAGAATTCTCGGCAAATGCAAAAGCGTTTGTGCAATGCCGATGCGCTGTTTCATTCCCCCGGAAAAAGAACCGATTTTGTCATGCCGTTTTTCTTCCATGTGTACCGCACCGAGAACATAACGAATCCGTGTTTCTCTTTTGTCTTTATCGAGAATGTTTTTCAAAATCGCCTGGTATTCCAGAAATTCACCCGCAGTCATATTTTCATAACTGCCGAACTCTTGCGGCAGGTAACCGATGAGCCCTTGCAGCTCCTCACGTTGCTTTTGCAAGTCGAGGCCATTAATCCATATTTTCCCGCGGCTCTGTTCCAGTATGCCGCAGATGATCCGCATCAACGTTGTTTTTCCGGCGCCATTTGGCCCCAAAAGCCCGAACATGCCGCTGCCGATTTCAAGCGATACGCCATCCAGTGCCCGGAAGGGAGATTTCTTTTTGCCGATAATGGGGATAATCTGCACAAAGCGATAAAACCACCTTTTCAGTCCCGCCAGCCTTCCGCCGATCCTGACTATGTCTATTTTCTCGACAAAGATTTTGTTGGAGGTTGTGTAAACAGCCAACGCCAGGAACCACAGAGCACCGATAAAAACAACAGTTAAAATCTTGTGCCAGCGAAAATAAAAAACGACCAGATTAAGCACGGGAATCCCCCATAAGAGTAAGGAACGCATTCTGCGCAACAACAGGGAATCACTGTGCATTTTATTTTCCAATAGCGAATGGATTGGTTTGTAAATATAGAGAACATAAAAATAAACCAAGAGGGAAAGAGCAACAATCCAAAAATAACCGGACAAATAAAAATAAACGAAATAGACAAGAAATGCCAGGAGCGGAATTTGCCAGGTAAACTGTTCCAAGTCATGCCGGGAATGATACTCTTTTGCCAGTCCTGCCTTTCTGTTTATTTCTTTACCCCTCTTCCACTCGCGAATAAAGCGCGCGTCATCATCGTAAATTTTTACCAGGTGCTGAATTTTGATTGTTATGGATTTTTCCGCATCGATGAATTCTTCCTTTGCCTGACGCAGGCTGGTCAGTATAAAATAAGTTAACCCCGGAACAACAAGAACGAGAACGAACAGATCCGCGAACCGCCAGATGATGTTGTGAACATTTTCATAAATCAAAAAACAACCGGCGACAAAGGCAGCCGCTTGAACGACCTTGACCTTCCAGTTCAATTCCCGCAACCATTGCAGGGCGGTTTCCAATCCTGAATAGACAGTAGGAATAAAAACCAGAGTGAACAAAGTGCTGAGCGATAATCCGCCGATAACAGTGATGGCGAACGGCGCACCGATTTTCGATACGTATTCGGCCTTGCCCATAGCCAACGGAAACATGGCGATAATTGTGGTAATGGCGGTGATTAAAATCGGACGAACGCGCGCCTGTCCTGCCATGATGAGCGCACGCGAACGATTGTAGCCACGCCGGCGCAGAATGCGGGTGTAATCAATATAAATGATGCCATTGTTAACGACAACTCCCAGCAAAATCAAAAAACCAATGAGTGTGTTTGCATTGAGCAACGAGTTTGCCGTCAAAATGAGTGCCCAGAGTGAACCGATTGCCGCCAGGGGAATCGTGAACATCATCACCACCGGAGTGAGCAGCGATTCGAACACGGAAGCGAGAATCATATAAATGAGTAAAAACGCGGCGCCGATGAGAAAATAAAACTCGCTCAAATCATTTTCATCATGAACGACCTCGATAGCAATGCCGCTCGGGACGGTCAGGTTTGCAACAAGATCGTCCACTTCCATTCTCGCGCTTTCCAGCAATTCTTTGGAATCGTTCACCTCGGATAAAAAGCGGTAATTGACCTCTATCTGCTTTTCCTGGTTCACCCTGTTTATGCCGGACAAGCCCTGGGAATAAACAATCCGGCTCAAATCCGCCAGGTCGTGGGTGCCGCCAT
>JAADGR010000415.1 GCA_013152225.1 Calditrichota bacterium | reverse complement strand
AAAATCAAATCCATCTGAAACCAGCAACCACAATGATGGCGTTCTCCATGACCAAAACCATAACAGCGGCGGCAGTACTTCAACTAATAGAAAAGGGGAAATTGAGTATTGATAAGTACATTCCCAATAATCCATACAGCGAAAATATCACAATACGCCATTTGCTTTCTCAAACGTCGGGTATCCCTAATCCGATTCCACTTAAATGGGTACATTTGGCAGAAAAACACGAAGAATTTGATGAAGATGCTGCGCTTGGCAAAGTTTTGAAAAAAAATCCAAAACCTTCCTTTGAGCCGGGCAGGAAATATGCCTATTCAAATATTTCCTATTGGTTTCTGGGCAAGATTATTGAAAAAGTGAGTGGGCAAACTTATCCTGCTTATATGACGGAACATATTCTGCGTCCATTACAGCTAACACAAAATGAAATGAATTACACCATTCCCGACTATGCTAATCATGCTAAAGGATATTTGGCAAAGTATTCTTTTTTAAATCTGTTCAAAGGTTTTCTTGTCGATAAGGATTTTATTGGAGAATATGAAGGAAAATGGCTTCATATTAATAATCTTTATTTGAACGGTCCCGCTTTTGGAGGACTGATTGGCTCCGCTCGCAGTTTTAGTAAATTTTTACAGGATCAATTAAAAGAAAATTCTGTGCTGTTCAATAATGAAACCAGAAAACTCTTTTATACTCAACAGAAGAATAATGCCGGAGAATTAGTTGAAATGACTTTAGGCTGGCATGTTAACAATTTAGAAGAGATAAACTATTTCTTTAAAGAAGGCGGAGGCGCCGGATATCACCGGATATCACTGTGAAATGAGAATTTATCCGGCACAAGGAATTGCTTCAGTAATAATAGTTAATAAAACGAGTTTCAATTCAAAAAAATACTTGAATATGCTTGATAAGGAGTTTCTGGAAAATTAGCAAAATTAATGGGTGATTAAAAGAAAAACAGTCTCATCTCTAACGAGAGAGGAGTACTTATGAAAGCAATTGTATATCAAAAATATGGGTCTCCCGATGTTCTTCAGCTCAAAGAGGTAGAAAAACCTATTCCCAGGGACAATGAAGTACTGATAAGGGTATATGCGACGACAGTAACGGCAGCGGACTGGAGAGCGCGAAGTCTCAGACTCCCTTCCCCCCTGTTCTGGCTCCCCGCACGAATAGCTTTTGGTCTCATAAGACCAAAAAGAAAAATTCTGGGGACTGAGCTATCTGGAGAAATTGAAGCAGCAGGCAAAGATGTAAAACTATTTAAAAAAGGCGACAGACGCTATCCGTTGGAACAGACTGCCGAGGCACACCGGTATGTTGAAAAAGGACACAAAAAGGGAACTGTAGTCATAACTGTGAAGCATAACAACAAAACCTAACAAATTGGGAGTAATTGAAATGACAAACCGTATCGCCGATATATCACAACGTAAAGCTGCAATAGTCGCCGGGGTCTCATTTCTGATCATGTTTATCGCCGCTATCATCGCTGAATTTCTTGCGCGCCAGAGTCTTGTTGTGCCGGGAGATGCAGCAACAACAGCCAATAATATTATGGCAAATGAGCTGCTATTCCGTTCAGGTATTTTTAGCTATCTCATCATTCTCATATTAGACGTGGTGTTAGCCTGGGCATTTTATGTTTTTCTCAAACCGGTAAACAAGAGTCTCTCGTTGCTTGCGGCATGGTTCAGGTTAGTATATACGGCGATTTTTGGAATCGCCCTGCTTAATCTTGTTACTGTTTTGTCCCTTTTAAGTGGCGCCGACTACCTGACAGTATTTGAAACCGGTCAGTTGTATGCCCAGGTGATGCTATCTCTCAATGCGTTTAGTGATGGATGGGCTATTGGATATGTATTTTTTAGCCTTCATTTATTCTTCCTTGGTTATTTAGCTTTCAAGTCGGGCTACATTCCCAGAATTATGGGCGTCCTGTTAATAATTGCAGGTTTTGGCTATCTGATAGATAATTTAGCAAAACTTGTTTTACCCGGCTACGAAAACTATGCAGCAATAATTTTACTAATTGTTTTCCTGCCCTGTCTTATTGGGGAAATGGCATTTTGCTTGTGGCTTTTATTTAAAGGAGGCAAAAGACCCAAAATGAAAAAATAATCAAAGGTAATTAAGTCTGTTTGTAAGAAGCGAAGTTACTCGGTTAAAATGAAATTAAACTTTAAATTAAGACAAATAGGAGATATAATCATGAAAGTAAAAATTAAAGCTCTCACATTTTTAGCAACAATAGTATTGCTAACTCTCTTTATCAGTAATCTTTCATTCAGCCAGGAGGCAAAAACTGAAAAGAAAAACGAAGAAGTCAGAGGTTATTTCATGTTTGGGGGAAGCAGACTGAACATCGATGCTTTGAATGACAGATTAGTAAGCAAAGGTTACTCTTCGTTTTCGGACGAGTTTATTTCTCTTGGCGGCGGATTTCTTCGCAAAACAAATAGCAGATGGTTATATGGCGTAGAAGGTCATTATCTTTTTTATGAAGAAAATGATAATACAATACCAAATGGAAGTTACAAAACCATGCTTTCTGCTGCTTATGGTTTCTTTGATGTAGGGTATGCTCTTGTTTCTACAGGAGGCTTAAACATTTACCCGCTCATTGGTGTTGGTGGCGGTGGCACTTGGTTACAGATTGGAAAAAAGAATTTTGATGATATCCTTAAAGTCCCTGAACGAAATGCCTCGCTTTCCGCCGGCACATTTTTGCTTAACTTTGCCCTCGGCTCTGATTATCTAATAAAATTGAAAGAATACGAGAAAGATGAAGGTGGAATTGTACTCGGATTTCGAGTCGGTTATACTTATACACCATGGAAAGCCGGGTGGTGGACAGATACGATAAGCATCGAAGGTGGTCCTAAAATGGGGATAACCGGACCTTACCTCCGTTTTATGATTGGTTTTGGTGGAAAGGGCGAGTGGTGGCAAGATGAAAAATAAAATGTTATCCTGCTGATAATCTTCACTAACAGAAAAACCGGGCATTCTCTTTGAATCGTTGGAAAATCTAAATAAATCAGTTCAATTTCAGTGAGAATGCCTGGACTATTTAACAGAGACTTATATTATGAATAGCCCAAAAAATAATGGAAAATGGCTTGCCATTTGCCTAGGAATTTTACAGATGTTTATTGGTATCGGCGCGGTACCTTCCGGCATAGCGATGATTGCCGATCCCCGCGGCAGTAGCCTGGGGATGACCGTAAACATGCTGGTAAATTCACCCTTCTCCGATTTTCTGATCCCCGGCATCTTTCTGCTGATAGTCAACGGAATTGGGAGCCTGCTCGGTGGAGTAGCATCCTTCCGGCGCTATCGGTTTGCCGGCGAAATCGCCATTGGTCTGGGAATGTTTTTAATTTTGTGGATCGCTGCCCAGGTTTGGTGGCTGGGGACTCACTGGCTGCACTTCCTCTATTTTATTTTTGGTATTATAGAGTTAGTTCTGGGATCGATGTTGCGAAGAAATTTATCATCGGAAAACGAGGTAATAGTCAAATGCTTTTTTTGAACAAAACCCGATCAATAAATTCCGGAAATAGAAAATGGACCTATTTCTTAATTTTTTCTCTCTTCTGGATTTCATTCGCTCATAGCGATACAAATGACCGCCCTAAAATCGGGCTGGTGCTTTCCGGCGGCGGCGCCAAAGGATTTGCTCATATCGGCGCCTTAAAAATGCTGGACTCTCTGCAAATTCCCGTCGACTATATTGTGGGAACCAGCATGGGAGGAATTGCCGGGGCTTTATATGCAATCGGGTATAGTGGGCGCGACCTGGAAAACCTGATCGAAAGAAGCGATTGGAAGGAAATCTTTTCCGACAAGCCGCCAAGAACAGAGTTGCCCTATTTTGTCAGAAAGGAAACCGGTAAATATCAACTCGAGTTCGGATTGGAAGGACTCAAGCCTGTCGCCCCCAGCGGTTTGATCTATGGGCAAAAAGTATCCCTGTTATTCTCGAGTCTGA
>JAADGR010000156.1 GCA_013152225.1 Calditrichota bacterium | reverse complement strand
AGTCGGCATAAAGCGTGAACTGCGAGATAGCCAGAATTTCGGCTTTTACATCCAGGGCAGACAGGTTGAATTTACCGTCCGCATCTTCAAAAATTCGCAGGTTGACAATCTTGTTCGCCAGGTATTGCGCGGCTTTTTCGTCATCTCCGTTTTTAACGCCAAGCAGAACGACAAGGCCATGATCAATTTCCCCCAATATTTTATCATCAACGGCGACAGATGCTTGTGATACGCGTTGAATCAGTGCTCTCATAAAGTATTACCATTTTCCGGCATAAATCGCTGCCAGGCCCACAACCATGTCCGCTTTAAGAAGAGCGCTCAGCAGGCGCAAATTTGTTTTTTCTCCTTTTTGCCAAAGTGCGGAAATCGTTAAAACGAGAACGGAGTTGACGCCCAGCATGACAATCAGGAAATACCAGTTTCCGTAAATCGAGTAAATTTTCGGCATCAACGTCGCAACAATCAACAATGAAAAGACGAGCGTTGCAACCCACCGGGCAGCAGCAAACCCAAAAACAACCGGCAGTGTGCGGGCGTTGTTGGCGAGATCGCCTTTGACGTCTTCCATGTCCTTAATGATTTCGCGTCCAAGGTGCATCAGGAAAGCAAAACCGGCGGGGATCAAAGACTGCTGGAATCGCCCGACTGCGATGCCGCCGAAAATAAACGCAAAGGCCGTGGCCAGGCTGACCGTTATATTTCCAAACAGGACTGTGCGCTTTAGATACGCGCTGTAAAAATAGAGTAAAAGGGAGAAAACGCCGGCAATAATATAAGCTACAAAATTTACAAAAAAACTTACGCTGATACCTGTTAGAAACAGAATCATCGAAAATAAAAAAGCCGCCCTTGGAGTTACCATGCCTTTTGGCAGGGGCCGCTCCGGCTTGTTGATCACATCGATTTCAACGTCAAAAAAGTCGTTGATGGCATTTGCGGCAGCGGTGATCAGCCCTCCGGCAAAACAGGCCATCAACAGCCTCGCCAGTGGCTCGATGCTGCCGGAAATAAAGGCGCCGATAAATATAGAGGCCATCGCGATCAACACATTGACGGGACGCGACAATAAAAAAAAGCCCCGCCATTTTAACATCGTCCGGGGAATTACATCTCCCATCGTCTTTTCATCTTTTTACGTTTTAAGAAATATAGTATTAAAGCGATCAAAATGCAAGGTCAAATTGTTCTAATTTTTCTGAAGAAAGTTTAAGTTAATGAATATTTGTAAACCAGTTTACAGATTTCTGCCGAAAGATTGACTATATTCAAGTCGATTAAATAATTAGTCTGAATAGAATAATTAATCAAGGAGATCTAAAATGCAAAATACAACGCAAAAGAAAAGAACTTTATTGTTCATCCTGGCTATTTTGATGGTTGGGCTCATGCTGCCGCTGCAACAAGCACAGTCCCAGGATACCGGACTGGTTAACGTCACTGTCAACGGTACCTTTAACGCCACTGTGGAAAAGTTCAAAAAGATGGTGGCCAAAAACGGGATGATGATTCTCGGTGAAGTGAACCAGGGAAAAATCATGTCCATGACCGGATTAAAGCTCAGCGCGACGAGTCTGTTTGTCGGCAATCCAACGATCGGCAAAAAGCTGTTCTCTGCAAATCCGGGTATCGGCGTCGCTGTCCCTATCCGCGTCTCTGTTTTTGAAGACAAAGTCGGCAAGGTTCATGTGAGTTATGTCAAGCCTTCCAAACAGTTTGCACCGTTTCAGGACAAGCAAATCACAATGGTGGGACAAAAAATGGAAGATACCCTTGCTAAACTGACCGGCATGTTGGCTAAATAACAAAATCAACATGCCCATCAAAAAAAACACGCAGTTTAACGATTCCATCGCGAAAAAGCCGGTGGAATCGTTTTACTGTATTTACCGAAAAAATTATATGGAGACAGAACGATGAAATCAAGTCGTTTACAGTTGATACTTGTACTCTTTGCACTGGCCGCTGCTGCGACAAGTCCGAACTTGTTCGTTGCCGCACAGGCCGGTTATGACAAACTTTCACACCTGGCGGTTGTTTTTTTAATTCCATCGATCATCTTGTTGGCAATTGTGATTATTATCGCAATCGCGAGGGGTTATAAAAATTTAAACAGGCAAATTGCTATCGGTCTTTTGGGTGGAATTCTGGCGACTCTTGGCCTGGAAGTTGTTCGTGAAATCGGTTTTCGGCTCGGCGGTATGCCGGGAGAAATGCCGCAACTTATGGGTGTACTCATGCTGGATCGTTTTGCCATGGGGCCAAACTGGCTGTCCAACCTGGTCGGCTGGGCCTATCATTTTTGGAATGGCGCTTCCTTCGGCCTGATTTACAGTTTGTTATTAGGGCGTCCACCGTCCTGGAGCGGACCAGTTTTCGGCATTTTAATCGGTGTTGGTCTGATGATTAGTCCGGTTGTGGTTGCCATGGGTGTGGGCATTTTCGGCTCTCAATTTGGCATCGGTTTTCCAATAACGGTTATCCTGGCGCACATTGCTTTTGGCCTGATACTGGGAAATTTTGTCGCCGGGAAAAATCGGAGCGCAGAAAGTTTGTGGACGAGACTAAAATCTGTACTATAGACCCCGGAGCCTCTGGCGAGGCATCCGGGATCGAGCATTATTTCTCTTTTTGCAGAAAAAGCATCGACGCCGGAATATGCTGTTTCTCAATCCCGGGGCCCTGGTAATAAACGTCAAACGCCTGACTGCCGCCGCTTTGAAAATAAGATACCGTGATCGGATATTTTCCCGGCTGAAGAACTGCTGCACCATTTCTCTCCTCAACGCCGTGCTCCCCATCGTTATCAACAACCAATTGATTATTGATGAACAAGCGACTGCCATCATTCGAAGTTGTGGAAAAGATATATTTCCCCGGCCGCGCAATTTCGAGTAATCCCGAAAATTTTACAGCAAAATTGTATTTGGGAGTATTCAAACCGGACAAAGCAATTTGATAGGTTCGGCCGCTTGCACCCGGCTTTAAAGAAGAAAAATCCGGCAGGTGAATAAAAGCACCTGCATAGATTTCATAGTTCAGACCATTTTTCTGTGCATCAACAAAAGCATAATGAACCGATCTGGTGTAACTTGGGTGGTATCCCTGTTTAAAAGATTTTGCTTTTACGACAGTACCGCTTTTGAGAAGGAATGGTTTTTGAAATTGTTGTGAATCCTCCGTCGGCTCGCTGCCGTCCAGCGTGTAACGGATGACGGCATTTTTTGTCAGAGAGGACATGTTTACAGTCACGGTGTCGCCAGCCATCACAAAAGATTGCAATGGAAAAATCTCCGGTGTGGCAGCATACGGCGGGATGACAAGATCGCCCACCTCTTTTGATACAAAGCGGTAAGTGCCGGAGCCCACGGCAAACACAGCATAGTTCCCATCCCGGCGCAAAAATCGCACGCCGGGACTCGATGCGGCGGGCCCTTTGTTTTCTGTAACTTGTTCCGCGTTCTTTGCCAAAATGTAAACATCGGCAGTTGCATTCACAGGAATAGTGACATTTAATTTGTAAACGCCGTTTTCATACGTCCACGCCGATTTGATCTCACCTCGCACTGTTTTCAGAGACGCTTTAACCGGGGAAAGAGCGGGATTAACAAACGGTTTGACGACAATTTTTTTGTATCCGGGCTGCGTTTCATCAACATTGATTCCGGCCAGGGTACGATAAAACCAGGCATCGACGCTGCCGAACATGACATGATTGTTCGAGCCGCCCTGATCCCAATGTTCAGAGAGGGTCGTTCGATTCTTCACCATATCAAACCAACCGGGGTAATCCGTTTGCGTGGCAAGCAGAAAAGCAATGTCGTTGCGATTATATTTTGCCAGAGCCTGCATCATGTATTTTGTACCGAGAATGCCCGTCGTTAAATGGCCCTTGTTTTCCTTTACAATATTATCAACGAGGCTTTGCAGAACCGCTGCCTCATGGTCCCTGGGAACAATGCCTAAAAAGAGCGGGAAGGCATTCGACATCTGGCTGCCGTTTTCATACTGATTTTTCTCCGGGTAAAAAAATCGCCGGTTATAAGCTTTTCTTATTTCATCGGCGAGTGCTGCAAAGTGCTGCGCCTCGTCCGTTTTACCAAGAACTTGAGCCGCTTTGGAAAGAAGCAGTGCATCGTAAAAATAATATCCTGTTGCAGCAGATTCCGGCTTGCCTCCCTGCCATCCCGGTGCAACGCTGACCCAATCACCATACTTGTCGTGCGGCAAAATATAGTTTTTCGCAGTAGACTGGAGAAATTCAAAGTAGCGTTTCATGCTGTCGAAATGAGTCGCAAGGATTTCAACATCCCCGTAATGCAAATAATAATACCAGGGGATCAAAATATAAGCGCTGCTCCAGGCGATGGTGCCCGGATCCATATATGGCCTCGGCGAGATGATGGAAATATCACCGGTTTTGTCCTGATTCGAGCGAATGCCGCTGAGCCAGTTTCTGTAAAAAAGCGGCGTGTGAAAATTATGCATCGCTTCTTCGGCCGTAACATGGGCGTCACCCATCCAGCCCAGGCGCTCATCCCGCTGCGGGCAGTCCGAGGGGTAGCCGAGCATATTGCTACGCTGCGACCAGAGGGTTGCTTTGTGTATTTTGTTGATGACGGCATTCCCGGTCTCAAAATGGCCGACGGTCTCGCAGGCAGAATGCACGACGCATCCCTGCAGGTTAACAATTTGAGGAAGCGCGGGAATTGCGCTTAGCTGAACATAGCGAAAGCCGTGAAAAGTAAAATGCGGCTCGTAATTCTCGACGCCGTCTCCCTTTAAAATATAGACATCCGTGGCTTTCGCCCTGTTGTTGGTCATGGGATCGATCAGCCCGTTATCGCCCAGATTTTCCGCATACTGCAAAACCACTTTCGTCCCTTTATCGCCGCGCACGGAAATTTTTGCCCATCCGGCAAAGTTTTGCCCCATGTCGTAAACGACGACTCCGGCTTTGGGCTTTGTCATCGCAACGGGTTTGATCGTCGCGTTGATTTTGACAGGCTCCATCATCTGCGAAATCATTTTTCCGGCGGGCGCGTTAGCAATACTCGCGTTCTCCCAATCGGAATCATCGTAACCGGGCTGATCCCAGCCGGGCTTTTCGAGATTGGCGTCATAGACCTCACCGTCATAAATGCAGCTTTTTACAACAGCTCCAGCCGAGGCTTTCCACGTTCCATCGCTGGCAAAGATTTGTGATGTACCGTCCTCAAAAGCGAGATGCAGTTGCAGAATGGCCCGCTTGGCGCCGAACCATTGCATGTGCCAGTCCCACCACTTTTTAGTTGGATTGAACCAGCCGTTTCCGATCATGATGCCAACGGCATTGGTGCCTTTTTGAAGCAATTTTGTAATGTCATAGGTATCATAGAGTACCTGTTCGTGGTAATTCGTTTTCGCGGGGGTCAGAACCTTATCCCCGACTTTTTCCCCATTGACGTGCAGCTCATAAAGTCCCAAACCTGAAACATAGACCCGAGCGTTTTTTACCCGCTTGTTTATTGCCAGTTCTTTTCGCAGCAAAGTCGAACGGCTGTCCACGTGCACGGAATCCTTTCCCGGCGGTTGCTGAGAAGGACTTGAATAATAGCCTTTTGCCGAATTCGGATCGGAGACGGGAGCAAGTCCAATCCAATGCGCTTTCCAATCGTTTTGTCGCAGCAGCGCCATGCTGAAAGCGACCGGTTTGCTGTATTTCGAAGGTGTGCCGTCTTTGTCCCAGACACGAACCTTCCAGTAGCAGGCTTGGTTGCTTTTCAACGGCGCTCCGGCATAGCGAATGTTAACCGTTTGATCGGATACAACTTTGCCGGAATCCCACAAATCGCCGTTTTCTTTTTTCAGTTTCTCTTTGTTGCCGGAGACGAGCACTTGAAATGCCGTCTGCTTTTGTCCGCGCAAAGGAGATTCAAGAATCCAACTAAAGCGGGGCTGCTGCACATCCACAGCGATCGGGTTGATCGCATATTCGCAACGCAATTCTTTGACAACGATCGCATCTTTTGTGGAGCAGGAAATTGAAAAGAGAAACAAAAACGGGAGCAAATAAAACAGTACACAGTTTTTCATAATTATCCTCTAGAACTCGGTCAGTTTAATATTTCGAAAATCAACTCTGGATGTGTGCGTTTGCAAGCCGATGTAGCCTTTGCGCCGCTTAAGCCCCGGATGAGTGCTTGCCTTATCCATGTAATCGATCAGATTGGCGTTAATGATTTC
The DNA here is from genome assembly GCA_013152225.1 of Calditrichota bacterium. GTDB lineage: Bacteria > Zhuqueibacterota > Zhuqueibacteria > Residuimicrobiales > Krinioviventaceae > Hydrothermomicrobium. The sequence goes on along the minus strand of JAADGR010000156.1, from coordinate 10,881 downwards.
TTTACCGTTCAACGTTACTTTGACATGAGGACCTTTGCACTCGATAATTTCCTTTTGCCATTCGTTCGCTTTTTTGGTTACCCGCATCGAAGGGGCCTGCACGCCGTAAATGCTGCCGGTGTACTGCCACGGATGAAGATGTTCATATTCCTTCGCATAATCATCCAGAACCTGTATTTCCATGCCAACATAAGCAGGATTGCCTTTGCGAGGGGTGCGGAGAAATACGCCGCTGTTTCCACCCGGGGGTACGCGGAATTCCAGTTCCAACCTGAAATCGGCAAACTGTCTCGTTGTGGAAATCCAACCGCCGCCACCACCGCTAGTGTAAAGAATACCGTCCTCAACTTTCCAGCTATCCGGTGAATTGCCAATGACTTTCCAGCCGGTCTTATCTTTGCCATTAAACAGATAGCCGGAAAACCGCGGTTCCTGCTTTGGCAGTTCGCGGATAAAAATGTTACGAAAATAAAGAGGCGTATGATGCGACTGCAATTCAATCTGCCCGACCGGATAGATAGGCTTATCCCGTTCCCAGTAATTTTCCATGACCACATTATCCACAACCAGCACGTCGTTCAAATAAACCGTCACCTTGTCGCCGCGCATGATGATGTGAAAAGTGTTCCACTGCCCCACCGGATGATCGGCGCGCACCAGCGGTTTGCTGGGATTAATCTTGTTATTATACAAACCACCGGAGCCTTCCGGCCACTGCGCCGTATCCCAGATTTGCACCTGCGGTGAGCCGCGCAAATAAATACCGCTGTCGCCATGCTTTTCAATTTTCCAATCGACGTAAAGCTCAAAATTTTGATAATCTTTGGCCGTACACAAACTCTGCCCCTTGCCGTCGAAACAAAGCACGCCGTCGACCACCTTCCAATGATCGCGCATATTCTGATCTGCTTTTACCTGGGCTTTGGCCAGTTCTTCAGCGCTCATCTGCGCCCGCTTGGGGGGATTTGCAACCAGTCCTTTCCAGCCGGTCAAATCCTTTCCGTTGAAAAGAGCCGCAAATTTCCTGGGCGGCTTGTTTTGCTTTTCTTCGATAATGGGATTGGATTGTAATTTTTGCAGCAATTTTTTATCGGCATTCGCTTCAATGAATGCGAGCGCAACCTGATCTGCGCTGAGATTTTCTTCAGACTTTGTGTCTGCCGATGCAATTTTTGCTGCGGCAAACGCAGCTTCGTAGGCTATCGATTTATCCTGTGTTAATCGCGCAACATATCGCAGGGATTGCGGCGACTTGATATTTGACAATCCGGCCAGCACCATTCGTTTTTCCTCGGGTCTATCGGCCGCCTGCATCAGTTGGCGGCAATAAGCAAAAGCACTCGGTGCGCCCATCGGATTTTCGCGCAGAATTCTCAACGCGCCGCGGATGGCCAAAATCCGCAATGTCTGATTTTTGTTGTTTTGCGCAATTTGTACGACCGCATCAAGGGCACTTTCATCCGGCCAGTCGATGATCGTTCGCGTTGCCGCTTCGTTGAGAGCCTTATTTTCGCTTTGTTTTTGCACAAACTGAAAAGCTTTATCACCACCAAAATTTCTGTAAATTTTCAGCATGGCAATTTTATTCGCTGTGGAGAGCGTGGAAAAGGTTTCCCCTAATTGGTTAAATGCTGCCTTTTGATCGGACGAGTTCCTGATGATTGCGGTGATAGCATTCTGCGCTTCTTTTTTTTCAGAGGCGTTCTCGCATTTTTGCCAATGCCGGAGCACAACAGCAAGATCATCTTTTTGGCCGAGATCAGCAAGACCTTTCAAAGCCGCAATGCGCAATTCAGCATCATCGGATTTTAGAGATTCCCGCAAAAAAGGGAGCGCTTCGCCGGCATGTCGTTCCTGTAAAATCTCCAGCAAGATTATTTTCGATTTACCATCAAGGTTGTCAAATTTATTTTCAATGACAGGCAACAATGCTTGCGTAGGCAATGTCGATAACTCCCTCTTGACGATTGGCAAATCCGCTTCTTCAAAACCGGGTAGAGCAGCTATTAAATCCGCTGCGGCTTTCTCTCCCAGAATTGCTTTTTCAGCCGAAAAAGCAGCCAGGCGTACGCGCGCGTTTCCCGATTGCAGTGACGCTTTGACCACGGGAAGTGCGGCCGCGGATCCCCGGCGCCCAAACATTTCAATGATCTCCGCTTTTGTTTCCGGTTCACTCGTTTTGATCAGTCCGGTCCACTTTTGCGTTATTTCCGGCGTGTCAAACTTTTCCGCAAGACGCAGTGCCGCAACGCGAACTTTTTTATCGTCATCCTGCATAAAAGACAAAACATCATTAATTGCCTGAGAGCCTGTTCCATCAACCAGCAGCGTCAATGCAGCGATTTTGGCGCTTTTGCTAAATTTATCCTGGAAAATGTTCTGACACAAAGAAACGCCCCGGCTTGCATTGCCGCTTTCAAAAAGGCGCCTGATGTACCTTAAATATGTTGTTTCCATTGCCTTATCGCCGATGGCAGCTTCTTTTATTAGATTTTCCGCCGCTAAATACGGCATATTCGCCAGGGAAAACAGAGCCGTTTCTCTTGCAGCAGACTTGGCGTCTCCGGCATATTCCATAATCTTGTCTGCAGCCGGCAGGTAGCGCAGTTCGCCCAGGGATTTTATAATCGTAATCTGGTTGCCGTCCGTTGCGCCCGGTAATGCCGCGAACAGCGCCTTCGCAGCTGCCGGGCTTCCTATTGTTACCAGCGCCCGGGCTGCAGGATCGCACAACCTTTCATGGTTTAAAAACTGACTCAGCGTGGGAATTTGATCGTCCTTTGCGCAATTTCTCAGTTGGGAAATAAGAAAAGCTTTTTCCAGTACCGGCAGTTGCGTAAGCAACGATTGTTCAACTCCGGCGACAAACATTCGGCGCTGCATTTCTCTGCCACCCCGCGTCACAAAATGCGAAAGACCATTCAGCGCATAGTTCGCAGCAATGCGTTCTGTCGAATCCTTCGATGCCAATTGCGCGGCAATTTTCTGCACGCCGTCGGAATTGTACCCGATAATAGCTTGCATGAGCAGCGTTTGCTCGACAGCATTGTGCGCCGGCAGTTGTGATAATAAATCCTGCAGCGGGACATTAACAAGTGACTCTTGGGTTACAGCCTGCTGCCGCTGCGTCGTCGCGCACCCCATCATCGTAAAAATGACAGCAATAATGAGGAATCGACCTGATTGTTTTAACATTGTTTTTTCCTTTCACTTTTTTACTAAAAAACGGGCAATCCATAAAGGGATTGCACTCCTTAATGGGCAAAAATTGTGAATGCTTTAAAAGGAGTGCATCGCCTTTATGCGATGCACTTAAAAATTGTCAATATCATCATAGTACCTGATCGTCCGCGGTTTATACGTCAAAAAACTTTCTCTTAATTTCTTTTCTTCCTGTGCTTTCCTGATGTGAAAATTAGAAAATGGATAATCGTTTAAATTATCAACATAATCATGCTTAACAGGATTATACAAGATATAAGTCGCTGTTTCAAAATAATGTTTTTCGTTGCGAATACAACGATCCCAGTATTGATACCAGAACGGCTTCACTTCAATATGCAGTTCTTTTTTGATATGAAAGGAACTGGTTTTATGAAGAGAATTTACAAAAACAGGGATATCCACACCGCGAAAAACTCGAGCTAAAAAATGGTAATGGTTTTCCAGAACGACCCATTCCAAAAGTTCCCACTTGAATTTTTCAATAAAATGAAAAAGCTCCTCGACAAAAATCTCTTTCGTTTTAGGTGTAGTGAGGAGGTGCTTCTTCTGGTACACAGCACCAGTAAAGAAATAGTAGATATTATCCACAAACAAGTGGGTTGGAGCATGCTTGTATTTTTTGAGAACGTAGATCACAGTAAATTCTCATTTTTTTAAAACGTGCAATCCATAAAGGGATTGCACTCCTTTTACATCACCCAAGGCTCCCGCATGGGCTGATGAATGTAGCGGTTGGCTTCCTCATCATTTTTAAACATCTGTTTATCAGGATCATAATAAAGTTTCCGGTTCAGGCGCACAGCGAGTTTTGCCAGATTCACCAGTGTGCAGGAGCGATGACCGTTTTTCTCATTTAATGCAAACTTTTGCCGCGTGCGTACCGCTTCATCAAAGTCCGTGATCTGCGGGTCAGGATCGGGGAACGCGGTCAGTTTTTTCTCCAAATCAGGAATATCGGATTTAAAACCCGGATAAAGTTTTCCCAGCGGACCTTCGATATAAGGAACGTTTTTGTCTTTTGCTTCTCCGTCAAGAATGATTTGACAGCCGTCGGCATATTTCATATAAATCTTGCGCCATTTACCGCAAGCATCGGGATGCGTCGGTGGAGCATCGGCTTCGATCTCGACCGGGCTGGTATCATCTTTGTCCAAAAAATATTGCACCGGATCGAGATAATGCTGCCCCATATCACCCAGTCCGCCGCCATCATAATCCCAGTAGCCGCGAAACTTGACGTGCACCCGAAGATGGTTGTACGGTTTGTAGGGTGCAGGACCAAGCCAGAAATTATAATCCAGCACATCCGGTATCCATTCGGGAACCAGATTTTTTTTGCCGCTCCAGTAAAATTTCCAGGCAAAGCCGGTCGTTTCGCTGATCGTTACTTTCAGCGGCCATCCCAGCAATCCGCTTTGCACCAGTTTTTTTATAGGTTTTACTGGTGTGCCAAAATGATAAAAAGTACCGCGAAAACGGAACCAGGTATTAATGCGAAAAATTGTGCCGTTTCTGCGCACCGCCTCGACCAGCTTTTGGCCTTCGCCAATGGTTCGCGTCATCGGCTTTTCGCACCAGACATCTTTGCCCGCATCGGCAGCGGCCGCTGCAATTAAACCGTGCCAGTGCGGCGGTGTAACCACATGAACGACATCAATATCAGGTCGTGCGAGCACCTCGCGATAATCGTGGTAGCCTTTCACTTCTTTATCCACTTTGGCGAGAGTACTGTCCAAATGGCCCTTGTCAACATCGCAGATTGCTAAAAGTCGCTCACCGGGGTACCTCACGTGTCCCTGCCCCATTCCACCCACACCGATGACAGCTTTGGTTATCTCATCGCTCGGCGGCGTATAGCCGGTTCCGCCAAGAACACGGCGAGGGATGATAGAAAAAATACCGGCCGCCGCAATGGAATTTTTAATAAAACGCCGTCTGTTCAGGTTCTTTTTTTCGCTCATTTTCAACTCCAAGAATGTTTGTTTTCCTATTTTATTATAAACAGTTCTGTTTTTTGCAAAAAATATTTCAATAAAAAAACGGGAACATGATAATCAAAATCGAATCTCTGTCTTTCTATGGTGTGCTCCAAATTTGAATTGGAATTTTATGAAGGGCAAAGGTTTGCTCAAAAGTATAAGTATATTCATCGAAAAAATCAATAAACATTTTGGATGCACAACGGCCAAATTTATTTTTGTACGACCGACAGGATTCCAACTGGATGACACTGATCAGCTACAAAAAAACGCACAACTGAATAGTTACCAAAAAACTATTGGATATTCCATTATAATTTATACGTTATGAAAAATAGTGACATGAAATCCCAAAGAACAATTCCTGCATTGTTGCGTCTTTCTTAAAATAAAATCCATTCATAAAAAAATACAATGGAGGTTTAACATGAAAAGAACAGGAAACCTTCTTGTTCTGCTGGCGTTCGTGATGGTCGCTTTTGCCGGTGATGCCAAAGTGAACTTTTCCGGGGAGTGGAATCTTAACAAAGATAAAAGCGATCAGCCGGCCGGACGTCGAAGAGGAGCAATGGCGGCAAGCAAGATAACGGTTACGCAAAAAGATAACAATTTGATTGTGGAAAGAATCTACAGAAGCAGGAAAATGTTTTATGACAAGGCAAACACCAAATAGATCAAGGTAAATCACAAAAAAGGAGATTCTTATGAGCAAATCTGACTCTCAACTTTCACGACGGGATTTTATCAAGAGCACGACGGGAGCAGCAGCAGCGGCAGCCATAACTGCGCCGATGTTTGTACCAAAAGAAGTTTTCGGCGCAAATGACAGAATTCGCGTGGCTGTACTTGGCGTTCATAGCAGGGGCAGAAGCCACATCAAGGGGTACATGGAATTGGAAAACGTTCAGGTAACCACTCTTTGTGATCCGGACAAAAATGTTTTGCAGGAGCGAGCCGCTCAGTTTAAAGAAACGTACGGCAAAAAGGTAAAAACAGTTCAGGATTTGCGCAAAGTTTTTGATGACAAAAAAATCGACGCCGTGAGTATTGCGACGCCGAACCATTGGCATTCACTTGCAACCGTTTGGGCCTGTCAGGCGGGAAAAGATGTTTATGTCGAAAAGCCGATGAGCCACAACGTTTGGGAAGGCCGAAAGGCCGTCGAAGCGGCGCGCAAATACAACCGCATCGTTCAACACGGCACCCAGTCGCGCAGCAGCGAAGGCCGGGCCAAGGAAATTGCCGCGGTTCATTCGGAAAAATACGGCAAGCTGCTCGCCTCCAAAGGATATTGCTGCAAGCCACGCTGGAGTATCGGCTTTAAACCATACAAAACGCCTCCGCCTTATCTCGACTTTAATCTCTGGCTGGGCCCTGCAAATCAGGAGCCATATCACGAAAACCTGGTTCATTATAACTGGCACTGGTTCTGGCCCACGGGCAACGGCGACATCGGCAACCAAGGCGTTCATCAGATGGATCTTGCGCGCTGGGCTATCAAAGGCGCAACTTTGCCGACCAAGGTTTGGGGCATGGGCGGGCGTTACGGGTACCGCGATCAGGGAGAAACGGCAAATACGGAAATGTCTGTTTGTCGGTACGGCGATGTCCTGCTTATTTTTGAAGTACGCGGACTGGTTGGCAAAACGTCGAAAGAGCGACGGAAAGTGGGCAATGAGTATTTTACCACCGAAGGTATGATTGCCAACGGCAAGTTTTATCCCAAAAACGGCGGTGCACCAGAGCCCTTGCAAGACCTCGGCGGCACGGTAAATCCCGGAGGTAATTTCGGCAACTTTATCAATGCCGTCAGAAGCAGGAAACGGGAAGAATTGAATGCGGAAATTCTTGAAGGACATTATTCCAGCGCACTGTGCCATCTCGGAAACATCTCGATGCGCATGGGCAAAGACGTTCCCTGGAGCAAATATCCGCTGGAAAGACTGCAAAATGAAATTGCTTTTGATACCTTTCAGGCGCTTGAGAAAAACCTGGCATGGGCGAATGGACTGAATCTGCACGATATGTCTTATCAATTGGGACCTGTGCTTGATTTCGATCCGCAAACTGAAAAGTTTATAAACAATGAAAGAGCCGACAGCTATTTGAGCCGAGTGTACCGAAAACCGTTTGTTGTGCCGGAAATGGTTTAACAGAAAAGGTTTTCAACCTCGGACAAAGTGCTCTCCGGAGGAATCCTGTATTTGTCATTGCGAGGAGTGAGGAACGAGCGACGAAGCAATCTCATAACTTCCTGTAAAGCATGAGATTGCTTCATTAACTCAGAAAATTCGCAGTAAGCAGAACACAACAGTGAAAAAGGCCAAGAAATTTTTTGCATTAAAAAGCCAACGGAGATGTAGCAGAACACGGCGCGTCATTCTGGAGGAATCTTGTCGGGGAAATGCTGGTATTGGAATCTGCATTATTTAATCGTCTATCCAACACGATTCTTACAGAATGACCCGAGTTGAATTGATATTGTTCAGTTGGCAGTATGGGGGCAGCAGACTCACAATATCTGATTTTTTCATGCAGAGAACGACAAACAGGCTTTGCGGTTAGTTATACGAGGGCTTCTATGTTCTTAATTTATAAGAAAATAATCTCGCTTTTGCTGAGCTAAACAAGCAATCATTAAATATTATTACAAACTAACCCTTCCCCCCGATGAAAATGCTTAAATTTAAAACAGACCCACCACTTTTATTAAAATTATGTTGAGCTTTGTCGAAAACTTTAATACTTTGTTATGATCATAATATAGAATTAAAAGCTGATTTAGGCGCTATCAGGATGTTGGTTGCACATGTCTGACAAACAGAAAGGAGAGTAGCACGGTGGCTTTCAAACTGAGGGATGTTTTCAAAGCCGTAGGACCGGGCTTTATCATTGCAGCGGTTGTGCTTGGCCCGGGCAGTATCACGGTGGCTTCAAAAATTGGTTCGGTTTATGGTTACCAGTTGCTGTGGGTGATCGTCATTGCCGGTATCGGCATGGCAATGTTTACGACAATGTCCGCACGCTTTGGGGTCTCTCATGATGAATCCATTTTGCAATCCATTGCCGAGACTTATGGGCGATGGTTCGCAGTCTTGATCGGGATTGCGGCCTTTCTTTCGGCAACGAGCTTCCAGTTCGGCAACAATCTTGGTGTTGCCACGGCCATGAAGGCTTTGACGGGTGTTGATGAATGGGTGTGGCCACTCATCTTTACGCCGCTCGGTATCATCCTCGTTTTCTGGGCTAAAAATCTGTACAAGCTTCTTGAAAAACTAATCATGGTTTTAGTGGTGGTTATGATTCTGGCATTTCTAATTAATTTGTTTTTCGCCAGGCCAAATCTCATTGCCCTGCTCAAAGGGTTTCTCCCATTGAGTACGCCAAAAGGTTCTTTTAATAAAGTCGCCGCGCTCGTGGGAACAACTTTTGTTTTGCATGGCTGTTTATACCAATCTTACCTCGTTCAGGACAAAGGATGGACTTTACCGAACATGAAAAGAGGCATGCGGGATACAATCATGGGAATCGTCATTCTTGGCAGCGTAACCACCCTGGTGATCATGACCTCAGCAGCAGCTTTGCATCCGCGAAATATTGTTGTAAACAGCGCAGCGGATATGGCGTTGCAACTCGAAGCTCTTTTTGGCCAGTCCGCAAAATTTATCTTTAGTGCAGGCCTTTGGGCTGCTGCTTTTTCATCTCTGGTTGTGAACTCTATCATGGCCGGCGGCTTGCTTTCTGACGGACTTGGGCTGGGGCGGACAATGCAGGAAAAAGCGCCCAAGCTTTTCACCGCACTAACGATGCTCATCGGTATGGTCATCGCTGTATTCTTCCGCGGCGATGTGGTTTATGCCCTGGTAATGGCGCAGGCCTCGTCCTTGTTTGCCGTACCCGCCATCGGCATCGGGCTCTTTTTGCTTTTGAATAATAAAAAAGTAATGGGTAAATTTAAAAATTCGTTGTTGCAAAACATCATCGCCATTTTGGGGTTGATCCTCATCCTCATCATGGTTTATCACATGTACAGCCGATTAATCGGCTTTTTGGCAAAACTGTAATGAATTGTTGTGCGGCATTTTTCAGCAAAACTTTACGGAGGTAAAAAAATGAAACTGAAAGACGGACTGGTTCTAATTTTTGCTTTGTATCTTTTAGCAGGCTGCAGTTCCGAATCTTCCAAATCACAAAAGGCGGGTGCTTTTGTCTCATTGTTTGACGGCAAAACGCTGGATAACTGGATCATCCCTGCGGGAGATAACGGGCATTGGAAAGTAGTGGACGGCATTATCGACTATGATGGGAAAAGCGAAGCACAGGGCGATAAAAACCTTTGGAGCAAAAAGGAATATGGCGATTTTGTGCTAAAAGTTGATTGGCGCTTTTCAGGCCCGCCGCACAAAGAAAAAGTACCGTTTATTCTGCCGGACGGAACAACACCCAAAAATCCCGACGGCAGCGACCAGAAAGTAGAAATAGACTATCCCGGTGACAGCGGTATTTATCTGCGCGGCAATTCCAAAAGCCAGGTGAACATCTGGAACTGGCCGATTGGCTCGGGCGAAGTTTACGGCTATCGCATGGATAAAAAGATGTCGCCGGAAGTGAGAAAAGGTGTCACGCCCATCAAGCGTGCGGATAATCCCATTGGTGAATGGAATTCCTTTATCATTACAATGAAGGGGGATCGGCTGACAGTAGTGCTCAATGACGAGACAGTGATTGAAAATGCGCAACTGCCCGGCATTCCCAAAACAGGCAAGATTGCATTGCAGCATCATGGCGATCCAATTCAATTCAGGAATATCTTTATCAAAGAACTTTAACTTTTATTTTTTGAGGTTTGCAAATTGAAAAAGTTTTTCCCTTTTATCGCCATTAAGGAAGCGATTTTCATCGTCCTCATCGGCGGAGTTATTGGCATGAGCGCCAATCTTATAAATCCCAATGGCGTCAAAATCTCCTCAGCACGTCCACCCATCGAATATGCGGACGATTCTGTTTTGGCTGAGGATTTACCTTCCGTACAAATAAACGGCACAAACCAGGATGATTTTGATCCGGATTCAGAGACCGCCGGCCCTGCTGTGATCAGTATGGCGCAAATGAAAAAACTTTTTGCACAGAAACAGGCTATATTGCTCGATGCCCGCAGTGTAAATGAATATCGACAAGGTCACATTCCCGGAGCCATAAATATACCTTATGAATCAATAGAAGATTACATGTCCAAAATTGACAGCTTATCACAGGATAAATGGCTCGTCTGTTTTTGCGACGGACCGCCATGTGATTTGGGAGAATTACTGGCGAACGAGTTATTCGGCATGGGTTTTCCAAAAGTGGCCATCTTTCAGGGCGGAATGAACGAATGGAATAAACAGGGCGGAAAAATCAAAAAAACGGAGTGATTTGTGGTGGATAAAAAACGGAATATTCTCGACCTTTTTCTGCGTTGGCTCGTCGCAATTGTTTTCATTTATGCCGGTGTTGTCAAAATCATCAACCCCTCCTCTTTTGCCGAGGCCATCGATAATTACCGGATGCTGCCCTATTTTCTGGTAACACTCACGGCGGCAACTCTCCCCTGGATCGAATTGATCTGTGGTTTGTTGCTCATTTTGGGCAAATGGATTCGCGGCTCTTCACTTATCCTGATTTTGTTGAATCTGGT
>JAADGR010000488.1 GCA_013152225.1 Calditrichota bacterium | reverse complement strand
AGAGTGATTTTTCTGTTCTCACACTCATCGGCACCGGCGTCGGGATCGGCTCTCCCCCTGCTGAAAAGTTTTTTGCAGTCCTGGAAAAACAATTCAAGTTTGATGTTGTTGCATCAGACGAATTTTATCTTAAAATCCTTGTCAAGAATGAGGAAACAGCGCAAGCTGCCGCCGCCGTTCATGACGCTTTTTTTGAATGGTGAAATTATAAAGTTGTTGTATTTTTGCGGTGTCAAACAGAAAGGCTAAAATGGAAAAATTTGTCATAGAAGGCGGACATTCACTCCGCGGCTCCGTTACCAGCTCCGGCAATAAAAACGAAGCACTGCCGGCCATCGCTGCCTGCCTTTTGACCGATGAACCCGTCGTTTTGCGAAATGTACCGCAAATCGGTGACGTGCAAATGATGCTGGACATCATCAAAAGCCTCGGGGCCGATGTCAAAACATTATCGCAAAATGATTTGGAAATATGCTGCAAAAATATTCGTCACGCAGAACTGGATGAAAAAAAATCGCGCACATTGCGGGCTGCAATTTTGCTCGCCGGTCCGCTGATTACCCGATTTGAGCATGTCGTGCTGCCGCCACCGGGAGGTGATGTCATTGGCCGCCGCAGGCTGGATGACCATTTTATGGCTTTTAAAAAGTTGGGCGTTCAGGTGGCGGAAATAGACAAAAATTATCTTTTTAAAAGATCAAAACTAAACGGTGTCGATCTGTTCCTCGAGGAGCAATCCGTTACGGCGACAGAAAATGTTTTGATGGCCGCTACGCTGGCCTCTGGTGAAACAATTTTGCGCAATGCCGCTTGCGAGCCGCATGTAAGCGGACTGGCCAATATGCTGAACGCGATGGGCGCGGATATCTCCGGCGTCGGTACGAATACGCTGCACATCAACGGCGTGGAAAAACTTTCCGGAACCGAGCATACGATCGGCCCGGATTACCTCGAAATTGGCGGCTATATTGTCCTCGCTGCCGTAACCAATTCTGAAATTACAATAAAAAATGTTCGTGCCGAAGATTTGAGAATTATTCATTCTACCTATCGGAAATTGGGAATAGAATACGAGGTGCGGGAGAATCAGGTTTTTGTCCCGGCCGGACAAAAATTGCAGGTTAAACCGGATTTTGCCGGGGACGTCCCTAAAATTGATGACGGCACCTGGCCTTCTTTTCCTACCGATTTGATGAGCATCATGATCGTTGCGGCGACACAGGCAGACGGTACGATTCTCATGTTTGAAAAAATGTATGACGGCCGCATGTTTTTCGTCGACTATCTCGTTTCCATGGGAGCCCGGATTGTCCTGTGCGATCCGCATCGCGTCGTTGTTGTCGGCCCTTCTGTGCTTTATGGTACCGAAATGCAAAGTCCGGATATTCGCGCCGGCATGGCGTTGATTATCGCTGCATTGTGCGCGCAGGGCAAAAGTACCATTCACAACATCCGCCAGATCGATCGCGGCTATGAAAACCTGGAAAGCAAACTGCAAAAGCTCGGCGCCCACATTAAAAGAATTGTGGAGTGAATCTACCGGCCAATGAATATTTCCTTTCCGCAAAAATTTCATGTCCGTCAAAATGTTGCTCTTTCGGAATATACCAGCATCCGGGTTGGCGGCAAAGCGGCTTTTCTATCCGAAATAAATGACCAGAACTCTTTTATCGAACTTTTTCAATTCTGTTTGCAAGAGAACATTCGCCTTCTCACGCTGGGGGGAGGAACGAATGTGTTTTTCCCGGAGAGCGGCTTTGATGGCTTGGTCGCCATAATCAAGTTTAATAATATTACAGTTCATGCGGACGACAGCGTTACAGCCGAAGCTGGTGCCTCTTTGTCCGCACTAAATCGTGTCTGCGTTGATCATGCGCTCACAGGATTTGAATTTTCATCCGGAATTCCCGGTACGGTCGGCGGTGCCATTTACGGTAATGCAGGTGCTTATGGCCGCTCTGTCAGTGATTGCCTGATTGCGGCAAAAATTCTGACGCCCAAAGGCAAGGTGCAAAATGTTGAAAATAATTATTTTCATTTTTCATACCGCGCTTCGCAACTGAAAAAAAATGGTGCAATCCTTTTGGAGGCCGAGTTTCAATTACAAAAAGGAGAAATGGCAGAAATCAAAAAACGGGTTGATGAAATTTTGGCATTACGCCGAAAAAAACTCCCTCCCGCAGATGTCGCAACAGCCGGTTCTTATTTCAAAAATATTTTAGATGAGCACGGGAACAAGACGGCGGCTGCCGTTTTTCTGGATGCAGTTGACAGCAAACAAACAAGCGTCGGCGATGCCGCAGTGCATCAAAAACATGCCAACATTTTTTACAACCGCGGACATGCCACGGCCTCCGATCTTTTGCGCCTGGAAGAAATTTTAAAGCAACGCGTTCTGGATAAATTCGGCATTCGTCTGAAACGCGAAGTGATGTACATCGAATAATGTCCTGGAGGGAAGTATGAAAGAAAAAACTGATATTCAGGTATTCATAAGCTCGCGGGAATCAATCTGTGGTGAATGCGGTGAAAATCTTGGCCATCAGGCATGGATAACTTTGGATAAAGAAAAAGGAGCCGTTTGCCTTGCCTGTTCTGATTTGGATCATTTGGTTTTCCTGCCCGCTGGCGATGCTGCGCTGACCCGCAGATCGAAAAAAAATTCCACATTGTGGGCTGTAGTTTTAAAATGGAGTCGTGCCAGAAAGAGATACGAACGACAGGGATTGCTCGTAGAACAGGACGCTATCGAGGCGGCAGAAAAAGAGTGCCTTGCGGATGAAGAAATAAGAGCACGAAGAAAGCAAAGAGAGGCGATAAGAAGAACGGAACTGGATCGCGAATATGTGAAAAAATTCGCGCTCCGCATTCGCGAATACTTTCCGTCCTGTCCAAAGGGCCGGGAAAAAGTCATTGCAGAACATGCCTGCCGAAAATACAGCGGCAGGATTGGACGCACTGCTTTTGCAAAAGAATTTTCCGAAAAAGCGATACGCCTTGCAGTCATTGCGCATATCCGACATGCGGAAACGCCGTATGACGAACTCTTAATGAAGGGATGGGACAGATATGAAGCGCGCGCTGAAGTTGAGGATAAAGATTATCAAAATGGCAAGAACCACGATAAATAATATTTAAGCGAACAAAAGGAGATTTGCAATGTTACGTTATTTCAAATCAGCAATGATGTTTTTTCTGCTTACTGTGACCGCTCTCTTTGCGGGTGACGCTTTCATGGGAAACTATGAGGGAGAATATAAAACCGAAGCTTATGATGTCGGGTCCATTTTCGCTCAGGTCATTGCCGAGGGCAACGGTAGTTACCGTGCTGTATTCCGCGTTGGCTACGACGGCAAAGATGCGCCCGGCGGTTCACTGGTAGGCCACAAAAAAGGCAATAAAGTTATCTTTGACGGAACCATCGATGTCGGCTATGATTTGGGTGGCTCGTATGGTGTGAAAGGTGAAATCGACGATTCCAAATTCACCGGTCATTTTTCCGGCAGTGAAGCCAACGGCAATATCACCATGAACAAAGTCGAAAAAAAATCTCCGACGCTTGGTGCAAAAGCTCCGCAGGGTGCAATTATTTTATTTGATGGAAAAAGTTTGAACCATTGGAAGGGCGTGAAAGGCGGCAAAGCAAAATGGAAACTGGTAAAAGGCGGCGCAATGCAAGTGACTAAAGGCAGTATTATTTCCAAAGAAAAGTTCGGTGACTGTAAAATTCACGTCGAGTTTCGCACACCATTTATGCCGAAAGCAAGGGGACAAAAACGCGGCAACAGCGGTGTCTATGTGCAAGGCCGATAAAGGCCGATACGAAGTGCAGGTGCTGGACAGCTTTGGTCTGGAAGGAAAGGACAATGAATGCGGCGGCATCTATAAAATAGCAGCCCCAAAGGTAAATGCCTGTCTGCCACCGCTGCAATGGCAGACGTATGACATTACTTTCCATGCCGCAAAGTTTGATAATTCCGGCAAGAAAATCAAAAATGCCGTCATAACCGTTAAACAAAACGGCATACTCATTCATGATCAAACTGAGATTCCCCGTCTAACCGGCGGAGGGACTAATAAAAACGAGTCCAAACCAGGCGGCCTGATGCTGCAAGATCATCACAATCCGGTGCAGTACAGAAATATCTGGGTGT
>JAADGR010000444.1 GCA_013152225.1 Calditrichota bacterium | reverse complement strand
TATGAACGAGATTGTTCCATCCGCCGATTTTGTGTAACCCGACCAATGTGACCGTGGCTGACCCGACAATGAGAATTATGGCTTGCAGTGCTTCAGTATAAACGACAGCTCGCAAACCGCCGAGTATACTATAAATTCCGGTGAGAGCTACTGTAATGAGTGCACCAGTCCAAAAATCGATTCCCATCAAAGTTTGAAAAACGACTGCACCGGCATAAACGGTAACCGAGACTTTTGTCAAAATATATCCCACAAGTGAAATGAGCGACAAAAACCAGCGTGCTGCCGGGGAGTAGCGCAATTCCAGAAACTCGGGCATGGTAAAAACTTTGCTTCGCATGTAGAAAGGGACAAACACCCAGCCGAGGAGAAGGACAAGCCAGGAATGCAGTTCATACATTCCCATAACAACGCCTGTTTTAGCGGCGGTACCGGCCAGTCCCACAACATGTTCCGAGCCGATGTTTGAGGCAAAAATGGAGGCTCCAATGACAAACCAGCCAACGTGTCTTCCGGCTAAAAAGTAGTCGGCTGCAGAGTCCTGTTTTTGTTTGATAACCCACCAGGCAATACCAAGAATGACCATGAAATACAAGCCAACGACTATCCAATCGAGCGGTTGAAACGAATCCATCTGCTTTCCCTTTCAAATTTGTTTAGCTATTCAAGATGAAGATATTTATCAGAGAGCTGCATTTTTAGTCGTATTGGATCAAAGCAAAGAATTTGTCTGTTTTCATTAATAAGCAAATGGTGAGAAATGATGTTCAAAATTGTTGAAGGAATATAACGACATTGAAGAAATAAGGCAAATAGTTTTCATCTTTTTAAGAATAAAATATTACTAAAACTTCTTGACATTAATCCAAAACTTGTTATTTTCTAAAAAATTAATGTCCTTTCCTTATGGAAAATTTTCTTACAAACAAATGAAGCTTTGTTTACCTTCCTCCAATGAAAAACAGGGAAAACCTTTTTCAATCTTTGTCGTGATATGGTTTTGAAAACCGTTTTTATCTTTTAAATAGCATCATAAAATCCAAGGAGGAGAGATTCGATGATAAACGAGCATCAATAGCGAGTTGAATTTTCTTGAAAACCTTGTCAAAGAATTTTTACTTTCACCAGTAACTATTAACAACACAGAGGAGGAGAATTGATGAACAAAATGACGGCAGTTGTGGCGCTAATGGCTGTTTTTACCCTTGCCATTTGTTTTATTATCCTGGGTTCCATTTCAGTGGAATTGATGGCTGCATTAAACATTGATGCCGGCCAGTTTGGTACTCTGGTTATGGGTTTGTTTTTGACAAGCTGTATTGTCGAACTTTTTATCGGACCGTTGGTGGACAAAGTGGGCTATAAGCCCGTTGCCATTCTTGGTTTTGTTGTAACCAGTCTCAGCATGTTCGTTCTGGCTTTTTCAACAACCTTTGCACTCGCATTGGTTGCCTGCATTTTGCTTGGCGTGGGAGCGATGTCTCTGAATACGGTAGGCAATACGCTCATACCGGTTGTTCTCTTTAAAGGAAAAGATCCTGCGCGCGCAAGTAATTTCGGTAATGGATTCTTTGGCCTCGGTTATGTTTTGACTCCATTGCTTATTGTTTTCATTTTAAAAACATTGAGTCTGGGATACAGCAGTGCACTGATCATCATCGGCATACTTTCGCTCATTTTTTTGGTATTTGCCCTCACTGCGAGTTATCCCCAGGTTTCTACCGGATTCAAATTTTCCATGGCATTTAAAGTACTGACCAAACCTGCCGTGCTGATTGCTGCGCTGGCTTTGTTTTGCTATGTCTCCCTGGAAATATCGATGGGAACATGGATTAAAAAACTTATGGAGGAACTTTACGTCGGCAATGCAAATGTGAACGCAGCAGCAAACGCCGGCCTGGTACTCAGCTTGTTCGGCGTCGCTATGATGGTCGGCCGGTTTCTGACATCTGCCGTCAAGAACTTGACTGCAATGGGCGCAAAATTGATTACATGGACATCCCTTGTATCGTTGTTGGCTATTATCGTGATGATTTTTGCCAAAGGTCCGGCTCTCGGTATTGTGGCGGTTTTACTTGTCGGGTTGGCTTTTGCACCAATTTTCCCAACCATCATCGGCGTTACTTTTTCAAAATTTGACCCAAGTCTGTATGGAAGTATTTTCGGCATCATCTTCGCAGTCGGCTTGTTGGGCGGCACATTCGTACCTAAATTTATCGGCAACCTGAGCGTGGGATCAACCGTGCAACAAAGTCTGCCGATCGCTGCTGTAATGGCTGCCATCCTGTTTATCATTTCATTCATCGGCAAAGTAGGCAAGCAAAAAACAGATTAATTGTTCGCAAAAAAAAGCAGCAATGATGAAAATCATTGCTGCTTTTTTTGTTGCAGGTTTCAGCTTTCTGAATTCATGAAAAGATAACCGAAAAAGAGGAGTACACAATGGGAGTAAGATTCCGGCTTGGTCTGATGATGTTTTTACAATATGCAATTTGGGGGGCATGGTATCCGGTGCTTTCGGCGTATTTGCAAAATACGCTTGGCTTTAACGGCACTCAGGTCGGTGTTATTTACAGCTTGTTGCCTTTGGCCACAATCATATCACCTTTCATTGGCGGACAATTTGCCGACCGCTATTTTTCGACTGAAAAAGTCATTGCATTTGTACAGCTTTTGGGCGGCGTTTTTCTCATCTTTGTCTCGCGGCTGACGGACTACTCGGCCATGGTGTGGTTGATGTTTGTCTATGCTTTGCTCTACGCACCAACACTTGCTCTTACAAATTCTTTGGCCTTCCATCACCTGTCAGATACTGAAAAGGAATTTGGTTGGGTCAGAGTGGGTGGTACCATTGGCTGGATTGCTGCAGGTTTAGCATTGTCCGGGTGGAGATTTTTGGCACATTCCGTTCATTCGCTTACTTATCAGGGAGATGGCTTGTTGCTTGCCGGAATTTTGTCTCTCATTATGGGTTTGTTTGCATTTTCCTTACCTCATACTCCACCCAAAAAGGAAGCGAGTAATCCTCTTGCATTTGTAGAAGCATTCAAAATGCTCAAGGATAAAAACTTTGCCATATTTATCGGTATTGCTTTTGTGGTTTCCACGGAACTTATGTTTTATTATGTTCTCACAGGCCCGTTTCTCGTTTCCGACAAGATCGGCGTTTCAAGCGCCAGTCTGTCTTTAGTCATGACTATTGCGCAGGTGGCGGAATTTTTTGTCATGGCTTTGCTTTTGCCCTATTTTCTGCCCAAATTTGGCATGAGGGCCACATTGGCTTTAGGTGTTCTCGCATGGCCAATTCGTTACATTATTTTTGCTATCGGTTCACCTGCCTGGCTCGTTATCGCTTCACTTGCTTTGCACGGATTTTGTTATGTTTTCTTTTTTACTGCATCACAGATTTATGTTGATACCGTGGCTCCGAAGGATATTCGTGCTTCTGCCCAGAGTTTAATTGCGTTTGTTACATTGGGGGTTGGCCTTTATGTCGGCAGCATTTTGGCAGGCTGGATTCAGAATGTTTTTTCCGAGATGGGGCCAAACGGGAATATCATCAGTACGAATTGGACCGGTGTGTTTCTGGTGCCCATTGCCCTGACCGTATTTTGTGCTATTGCTTTTTTAGTTTTCTTCAAAGAGCAATTGAGCTTTGATTCCGAAAAAGCGGAAGCATAAAATCCCCTGGCAAAAGTAATATTAATATGAATGTTTAAAGGCCGATTGGAATCTGATCGGCCTTTTGTGTTTTTCATATCTATGAGTAATTCGTAAAAAATTGAAAAGCATGTCATCGCGAGGAGTAGAGCGAGAGTCTACCCCGAATTATCGGGGAAGCGATCCTTAAAAAACTGCACTTTAGCCGACATCCAGATTGCTTCGCTTCGCTCGCAATGACATTTTGGGACTTTTTACGAGCAACTCATCTATGATTATTTTTTGTCCTTTCTTTAACGCCCGATTATAATCAGCTGCGTTCCTTTTTACATACTCTCTTTCCCAAAAACTGATTCTCCTGAAATATTTTCCCCATAAAAAAATGAAATGTTATTGCATTTGAAGAATAAATTTTTTGCGCGAAATGATGCGTTTGTCTGTAGACTATACATTGTAAAGCAGATTGGATTGTGAGATAGTTGATTGTTCGATTCAACTCCTTTGTGAGCATGTTGCAGCGAAATGATTTTCGAGAGTTTAATTCATTGATCAATTCACCAGAAAATCCCTATGATTGAATCCAACCAAAGGGGAGAGGGCATTAAAATGGAAATAACTGAAATCAGCGTCAGATTGAGAGAGGAAAAGAAATTAAAGGCCTTTGTGAATATTACCTTTGACAATGTTTTTGCAATAAAGGGTCTCAAAGTGATACAGAGCAGAAGTGGTCTTTTACTTTGTATGCCCTCACGGAAAGCAGAAGATGGCTCGCAGCGAGATATTGCTCATCCCATTTCAAAGGAATTCAGAAGCAAATTAGAGGGAGAAGTCCTGGCAGAGTATGAAAGAGCAGTGCTTCGGGCGGGACGCAATGAGGCCACTCAGGAAGCAGGACACGTGAGAGAGTGGTCCTGGGCAGCAGATTCCTGAAAAAAAGCAAAAACCTCTTCAACACCGAAAAAAGATTTATGAAAGATCGTGCTGTTTCAATTTCTGAAAAGCACAAAAATTCCGGCAAAAACCTGCAGGGCGAAACTAATGTTTCGCCTTTTTTTGTTTGTGCCCGGCAAGGGTGCAATGGGACAGGCCCCCTACGGGTGAGAAATAACCTGTACCTGCGATGATTTCTCAACGACAAAAGTGCCATCTGTGACAGAGAGACTTAGGGTGTACTTTCCAGGGTTGGTTTTTGCATGCCATTGTGTGGGGTTATTCTTTGGGTTGATAAAAACTCCCCCGTCTGCGCTCCAGGTAAAACGGAGATCATCCCCATCTTCGTCCGTCACATCCGCCTGCACCGTAATAAATTCATCGACATATATCCGAGTCCGGCTGAGGGTGATCGAATGAATTATAGGCTTGTGTTTTACCACCGAGACCGGTTCGCTGCATGCAAAAAATAAAAGAATAATGAGTGAAAAATATTTCATGATCCATCCGGATTTTATGGGTATAAACTGATTGCCGGCTGACACTTTTTGTTAACGAAATATGGTATCCGTTCAATAATTTGCGGGGAACCGGCATTACTAACAGGGTCTAAATATAATCATCTCTCAATACTCGACGCAGAGCGTCGAAACAAGCATTCCCACGCAGGAGCGTGGGAACGAGAAGCGAGAAACAAGCATTTCCACGCAGGAGCGTGGGCATGAGAACGCAAGGGGGCGTGGGAACGTGGATTCGCCGGCTCAGGGCGTATAATGAATCATTTCCCGCCATTGCGGATCGCTGATTTCGTTTACATCATTTGTGTAAATGAGCCGGTACTGATTAAAACCTTCCTCATCGATAAAAATAAATTTGAGTCCCTTGTTGCGATAATAACTCCATACCTCAA
>JAADGR010000304.1 GCA_013152225.1 Calditrichota bacterium | reverse complement strand
AAATGCACGGCACCTTCAATTGAATTTACAAAGTCTATTTGTTTCTTCTCTTTTAGAATGTTAAAATCGCTCTGTGAAACGGCAAGGTGTTTTTTATCGTCTTCTGCCATATCTGTATAAAAAGATAAAGCAGAATAAGAAGCTTTGTAGATAGAATCGCGCTTTTCCAAGTTATCGAGATAATAAAGTTTTTTTACCGGGCTTTGTAGCAACGGCAAAGCCTTCCGCCACAAGGCTTCTTTATCCTGTCCCAAAATCAGCCATTTTTCTTTTTTACCTTCAACTTTGGCAATGTCATTCTCAACAAGAACTCTGGCAGCGCGCGAAATAGTCGTTTGTGTGTAGTCCAGTTTTTTGGCAAGGGTTTTCAGATTGAGGGTCTCGATATTTTCTTTTATCAGATGAAATAATAACAAGCACTGCGCAGCCGGCAAAAGTTTCTCTCCATGCTTTTGTACAGACTGCCGAAACTCTCTCAAATCAATCAGCAATTGCGGAATGAACAGTTGCTTGCCGGGAATGATAAACGCCACCTGCTTTTGAATGAGCCGCTTACGGTTGTAGGATTGCAAAAACGGCAAAACAAAAACAACCGGCCTGTTAAAAGCCTTCTCCACTATTTTGCTATGTTTGCGTAACTGATCGACAGTCAAGTGTTCACCGCTTTTTTTTTCCAGGAAAATAATCTCCCGGTTGAGCAGTTTGCCTTTGTTAAAAGCATAAATGTGTTTAAGAAATAAAGGCAAAGCGGATTGCTTGTTTGCCGGAATGGAGCGAATGTGAACGGCAATCCCTAGTACTTCATTAAAATAGTGTTCTACGGCTTTCATTGAACCGCTTCCTCGGTAACTCTAATATTGCACAATAACTTCAACAAGGTTATTATGCAAATATAGAGTTATTATTTAAAAAAACAACTACTTTTTATAAAATACAAAAGCAAAGCTTATCGAGTTTTTCCATTCCCAAACCAGAGTTTTGGAATGAGGTAAAAAACCGCGTGTCATTCAGTTGGAATCTCGTTGAATCTGTACAACAAGGTTGAGATGATGCTCCTATAACGTATAAAATATCCCAATAATGACGCCAAAAAATCGTAGATCAGCCGTTCGTTTGTAGCCGCTTTTGTAGGTCACTTCCCGAAAATACAGATCTGAAGTATGTTGAATTGTACAATGCATATTGTCATTTATTTTGAGATCAAATCCTATTTTAAACTCCACAAGTTTGTTGACAACATCATAATTATAATTTGTTTTTGGGCTTATTGCATATTTCGCTTTTAGCGGACCGGCAAAAAAACCAAAAGAGTAAATATTGTCCAGTTTCTCTTTTATTAGATTAATCTTGTTGTTTATAATTAATCCGTACATTAATCCTTTTTCTGAGTAGCGAAAAGACGATTCGTTCAGGTGCCCACTTACAAACAGATTAAAATACTTTACTCCGTATAGTATTTTGAGGTAAGGATTGGCATCATAGCCGGCCATGATATTTATGTTTTTTCTGTTCAGGTTCGAATGAAAGCCTCGATCAAGATCATCATCCGGCCATGTGATGGTTAATGCATCCGGACCGATAAAATCAAAATCGCCCTTTAAAAACGAAAAATGCAATAGAAATTTTTCAATTTTAAAATTAACAAATGGAGAATAATAGAAACCCCATCCCAAATCATCGAAAATTTCGTTCGAATAAAGATTTTCCCAATGACATTTGGCTCCTAAAAAATTACTCCCAATCTGGAAATGATTTTTTTCACCTGAAATGGCGATGTTTTGGTATAAAAGCGAAAATAATAAAATTGCCGTAAAAATTGATCTTTTCATAATAAAATGCCTGTGGAAAACTAATTGTGTTTGGACACCTGACACCGTATTTAACCACCAAAACTGCTATACAGAAGCTGAATTCCCCTCCGTCCAAAGCTGGAACTTGGGACAGAAATAAATTTAAGAAGCAAAGCTTCCCGAGTTTTCCATTCCCAAACAAGAGTTTGGGAATGAGGTGAAAAATTTCATTCAGAAATTTCCCCCACCACTCGAAAAGCTCCCGGCTCTCCCAATTTCCGATACAGTAATTTTGCCCATTGATAGCTCGCCGGCAGGGTACCCACAAATGTGATTTCCGTTGGGAAAAGCAAACCGGCAACTTGCGGCAAATCGGTGATGCGCAGACAGTTGAGCATTTCAATAGCCTGGCCGCGGCCATCGGGCCGGCTGGGAGCGTTTTGTGTCGGCGGCGGATTCTGTAAAATAAGCGCGGAGACGTTGCCGTCCAGCAGGGCCGCATAGAGAGCGACTGCTCCCATCTCACCACGGGCGGCAATGCCGATTCGATTGTCGTCGACACCGTCCTGGGAGCGCAGAACCTGCAAGCACCGCAGCACATCGTAAACGCGCATGGAAGCAATGGTACGGCCTGTCCAGGCGGACGCACGGCGGATATGCCATTGCAGTCCCGGACTCCACCCGCTGGCGCCAATGCCGCGTACCTCAAAATAGGCAATGTTCCATTTATCGTCCAGGCCGGAAATAAACCCTTCGGAGGCCCAGCGTTCTTCGTTGGGATTACGAAGCACAAGCATAAGCGGATGCGCTTCATCGGGGGGATGCTTCCAACGAACATCAACCCTGAGGCGCCAGCCCTTTTCAGAGATAAAGCTGTAAACATGTTTTCCGTACTTTGCTCCGTCTTTGGTGCGAAATTCCCAGCGCACATCAGGGGGAAGAGGCTGTTTCGGAAAAGCACGAAAGGTCTTGTTGTGTAAAAAGTCGATCACTTTTTGGCGGTGGGTTTTTAAATCCTGCTGCGTTTTAATGACCGGCGGCTGAGCGACTTTTATAAACGTCTCCTGAATGGTCTTTGTGCGGTCATCCTGCGGCGGGCCGTCAACATAAACGCGCAGTTCGTCCCCGGACAATTGCGCACCTTTAGATTCGTCAATATCCCCGACTTTTTCAGGCGGGACATCTTTCCCAAAAAGTTGCTTGAGAAAAAATGAAAAGATACGCGTTCGCGATCTCGGGTGATAGGAATGGCCGCCCGGCGTCTCCACAAGGGTAATATTGTCCGGTCGATCGTAAAGTTTGTAAATGTCTTTGACCTGGCCGTAGACATTGCGCACGGCTTCGATGGCATTGAGACCGTCGCGGTCGGCCGCGGCGATGAGCAGCGCCCGCGGAGCTACTAGTGCACCGA
>JAADGR010000151.1 GCA_013152225.1 Calditrichota bacterium | reverse complement strand
TTTCGCCGTTGCGCAGAAAAGGAGTCATATCAAAAGTCTCATAGAGAACCCGCGTGGACATGTTGCCGACCCGGCTTTCACCTAAATGGTCGGATTGTCGTCGATCATAATTTGTGTAATTCGGCGACAGCACATGATCGTCGACCTTTTTGCCGTTGATGTACAACTCGTAATAGCCCAAACCGCTGATGTAAACTCGGGCTTTTTTCACAGCCTTGGCAAGATGAAAACTTTTGCGAAAATACAACGCCGGATTCATTTTGCTGATTTCAGGATTATCCGTTTGCAAAATCCCCGTCCACTTTGCCTGCCAGTCGGAAGGTTCAAGAGCCATCTCCCAGGTGGCGGTTTCACTCCAGGCAGAAGGGCGGTCGTTTTTATCCCACACGCGCACCTTCCAGAAAGCTTGCTGCCGAGATTTCAGTTTTTGCCCGGCATAAACAATGTGCACGGATTGATTGGATTGCACTTTGCCGCTGTCCCAGAGATTACCGTTGTTTTTCTCTAATTTTTCCCTACTGTCGGCAACTATAATCCGATAGCCTGCCTGCTCTTGACTTTGCCCTCCGGAATCCAGCATCCAACCGAGACGCGGCTGTTCTACATCTATACCAAGGGGGTTTTTCAGGTATTCGCAGCGCAGGTTTGTGGCTGTCAGATTCGCGTCGGCTTTCAGCGGAAAAGTGAGGACTAGAACGAGAAAAATTATTACAATGCCATTTGCCGTTTTCATTGTAGAGTTTCCTTTGAAAAATATAGAATAAAAGAGTTGATTTTTAAGGACACTGAAATGACACAGAAAAGTTTCTACTCATTTTTTTATATAATATGTCGTACTTGTACAGATTCATTTCCTTTCGATACCATCATCAAACGTCGACGGCAATGAATCAACCCCCCATTTTTTATTCGGCCTCGGTCCCATCTGAAAAACGAGTTCACCGCCGTTGACGATGTCCTTATGGGTTAGCCATGCTTTTTGCAGTGGCCGTCCATTCAATATAGCGGATTGGATGTATTTGTTTTTGTGAGAATTATTTTTCGCCAGGATGATGAAATCCCGACCATCGGGTAAACGGATGGATACTTTATCGAACAGCGGTGTGCCGATAACATAAATGGGCACACCGGGAGTAACCGGATAGAATCCCATGGCGGAAAAAACATACCACGAACTCATGGCACCGCCGTCTTCGTCGCCACACATTCCCATCAGATCGTTTCGGAACCAGGTGCTTTCAAGCCGGCGAATACGTTTTTGCGTTTTCCATGGCGCCCCGGCATAAACATATAAATAAGGGACCTGAAATCCCTGCTCGTTGCCCATGACAAACTGTCCCACCATGCCGGTGCCGTCCGGGATGTGGGCCGTCTGCGTCCACCGGCAATAGCCATACATAGGTTCCGCAAATAATCCATCCAGGCGTTTGATGAACTGTTGCGGCCCGCCCATGAGCGTCATCAGTCCGGCCACGTCGTGCGGCACGCTGAATGAATATGTCCACGCGTTGATTTCGGCGAAATATTCGCGGCAGCCCGTACCGCCTGAACTTTTGGGATCAAACGGCTCTACCCAAGTGCCGTCGGCTCTTTTGGGGGACATGAATCCCGTTTTGGAATTATAAACATTTTTATAATTACAAGCGCGTTTCGCAAGTTTTTCGTAATCCTTTTTCTGACCGAGCGCGGCGGCAATGCGGGCCAGGCACCAGTCATCATAAGCCTGCTCCAGCGTTACCGCCACGGCCTGGCGTTTTTCAAATTTATCGACTTCTTTGACCGGATCTTTTGCTCCCGGATCGAGCGCCGGGAAATAGCCGTGTTCCCGGTAAAACTGTCCCAATTCCGTTGTCGGCCCTTCGCGCCAGGGAAGCATTGCTCCATGCATGGCATTTTTCAACATGCCTTCATACGCCTTGTCCATATCAAAATTTTGTAATCCCTTGAACCAGGCATCGGCAATGATCGCATCCTGATGATTGCCGATCATGGCTTTCATATCGCCATACACCTGGGGGAACGTCGGCAGCCAGCCGCTTTGTTCATACATGCGCACGTAAGATTGAATGATGTCCTGTTCCATCCCGGGATTTAAAATTGCCCGCAGGGGATGATGCGTTCGATAGGCATCCCAGCTCCAGTCGTCGACATAAAAGGGGCGTTTGTCCTGATGCACCTTGTTATCGTAGCCGCTGTAATAGCGCCCGTCTTCCGTGATATTTACCATGCGCTCAAAAGTGCGATACAATGCGGTGTAGAAAACAGTCTTTTCATCTTCGCTGCCGCCGGTGATCTTGATTTGTCCCAAAGCCTTGTTCCATGTGTCACGGCCATTCTGCCTGATCTCATCAAAAGACCAATGAGGAATTTCTTTTTCGAGATTGGCCTGGGCCTGGTCCCAACTGATGTACGAGATGCCGTATTTTATCTCAACCGCCTGCGCCGGTACCGGATCGAAAGTAACATAAATACCGGCGTTATCTCCCTGAATCTCTTTTTGCTGTTTCGTTATTGTATTTTTCCGGAATGTTGCAAAGGATTGAAATGGCCGATTGAATTTGAGAAAAGCATATTGTTTTACACCTTTAAACACTTCTTTGGCCGCAATTGTAGTTGCATCTATAATGCGAATGTCCACATCTTTTTCCCCGCGGAGAATTATGTTGGCAGGGGAGGAAGAATTTGCAAAAGTAAAACGGTAAAATCCACAACGCGCTGTCGGCGAAAACTCGGCATTGATTTCGTCATCCTCTAAAAGCACAGCATAATAATAAGGCGTCGCCGTCTCAAAGTCGTGATCATATTCCGATGCCAGCACGTCGGCGCGCACATCCGGGCTGCCGACAGACGGCATGAGTGACATGACATAGCGGTGACGGTGTGCCGGGCAGTTGATTGGAAAGCCATAAATTTTTCCGGCAACATAATGATCGGAAATGCCCGGCGTTTTCACCGGATTAAACCGCAGCATACTGTTCGGCAGATGAACTGTGTTAAAAGTCGGCTGCAAAAGATGGCTGATGCCGCCGATTTGCAGATTCACATAATCCACGGGTTCCTTTGCATAAGATGTGCAAAAGAAGAAAAAAACGGAAATGAGGAATGAGGATGAATGATTTTTTCATAAACTGTTCCTGATTGTGAGTTTAGTACTGTTGAACGTTTTTGTGGCGCTTGTGGCGGGGAAATAAAATGATCATTGTTTATAAAGTCAGGATATCCTGAAAGGTGTTTGCTTAGATGCCGTTAAGTGATGGCTGGCATGTCGCTTCAAGCGATTGCTTTTGCTGTAATCACTCATTAAAACAGGGGCAGGTTCTTCGGCTTTTTGGAAGCTAAATTTTGTGCATTGTTTCTCTTCGCGGTGTGTTTCTTCGACTTTTTAAAAATATGCCGAACAACAGGCATACCTGCAAGCGAAACACCCGCACAGAATTTGGAGAAGCACA
>JAADGR010000327.1 GCA_013152225.1 Calditrichota bacterium | reverse complement strand
TTGTTGGAACAAATTCGAACGAGCGGTACCAAAGTTGTGATTGCTTTGGACAGAATTTATCCCAGAATTTCCAAATGCCGGCAAGAGAGCCGGGTCGAACACATTGTCATTGCCGGCATTGAAACTTATTTACCTCCCTTTTTGAGATTGGCTTTTCGCTTTAAAAGACAGTTGCAAAAAAATCAGGAAAGAGTAAAGAAAACGTCTTTTACAGTTTTGTTCAAAAATTTGTTGAATGAAATTCCCCGGAAACAGAAGATAATCGTCCGGCCGGATGAAGCGGCGGTTTTAATTTTTACCGGAGGTGTTACCGGCACTCCCAAAGCTGCCGTTCTCAGCCATAAAAATCTGGTGGCGAACGCGGTGCAAACCAAAAGCTGGATGCCTGATCTTGTTGAAGGTAAAGAAAAAATCCTCGCCGCGCTGCCATTGATTCACAGCTATGGGCTGTCGGCGTGTCTGCATTTTGCTGTGGTTACGCGATCACTGCTCATTTTGGAACCGAGATTTAATGTTAAAAGAATAATAAACAATATTGAAAAATATGCAGTGACTGTTTTCCCGGGTGTGCCGACAATGTATGCTGCCATTTTAAAAGAACTGAAGAAGCGCGAGGCCCGCTTGTCTTCACTCAAGGCTTGTGTCAGCGGTGGCGCTCCTTTGCCCGTTTCGGATAAAATTGTTTTTGAAAGCATTACCGGCGCCCATCTTGTCGAAGGTTATGGCTTGACAGAAGCATCGCCAATTACCCATTGCAATCCCCTGAAAAGTAAGATGAAAGAAAACAGCATTGGTTTGCCCTTTCCGGGTACCGACGCGCGGGTTGTTGATTTAAAAACAGGCAAGCCGCTGCCGCCACATCAGGTCGGTGAATTGCAGGTTCGCGGTCCCCAGGTTATGATCGGTTATTGGCGCAAACCGGATGAGACACACAATGTTCTGGCTGATGACGGCTGGTTATCTACCGGCGATCTCGCATATTTTGACGAGTTTGGATATTTTTTTGTTGTAGATCGCAAAAAAGATGTTATATTTCGGGGCGGATTTAACGTTTATCCCCGGGAAGTCGAGAAAATCATTCAGGAGCATCCCAAGGTTTTAGATGTAGCGGTGGTTGGTGTTCAGGATGACTATTACGGGGAAACTGTCAAAGCCGTTATTGTGCCGGCCCCGGAAACTGATTTTTCGCAGGAAGAACTTTTTGCCTTTTGTGAGAAAAATCTGGCCCAATATAAAATACCTTCAGTGGTCGAATTTAGGGACCATTTGCCGAAAAACTTTTTGGGAAAAGTTTTAAAGCGCGAAATGGTAGAGGATGTTTACGCAAAAGTGACGTGAGGGAGTAATAATTAATAGAAAATGATTTTGAAAAAAAACATTGCTATGGATACTGTTGTCAAAATTGAAAAAATTGGCATAACCGGGAAAATCGTGAAACTTACGGCCCAGGGAACGGAGCGTGATATTTCACTGGTGCCGGGAATTCTCGCTGCTTTTGACAAGCTTTTCCGTGAAAATGTCAATTATTACATCATTGATTTGCAGAACATTCACGAGCTTCCGCCCAGCCTGATCGTGATGTTGTTCGAAATGTCGGCGAAGGCACGTCGTCGCGGAGGAGATGTGCAAATCTTGCATCTTGGAAAACGTGCCTATGAGGATCTGGTGACTTTTAATCCGCTCAGTTATTTAGACACCAGTGAAAATGAAAAACACTCTGTTGTCGAATTTGAGGAACGAATCAAATTCGATCAGCAGCATAATACAGTCGATGTCCGGGTTCCTCCAACGCCTCCTCCTGTACCTCAAGTCAATCGTATGTCCATTCCCCTCGGCATGCCCCAGAAAAACTATATTGAAATTCCCAGCAAAGTCGGCGACCTATATCGTGTCAGCGATTTTGTTCTGGAAATTGCCAAGTCAATGGGATTTTCCGAAGGGGAGCAAAGTCGTATTAAAATAGCTGTGTATGAAGGCTGCCTCAATGCCATCGAACATGCTTACCATTCGGATCCGCAACAGACCGTCAAAGTTATTGTGGAAAATACAACAGACAAGTTGGAAATATCTGTTGTTGATTACGGCCCGGGCTTTCAGGTGGACACGTCCAGGGAATTCGATGTGCTCAAAGCGGCCATGGAGAGAAGCCGTGGTGGAATGGGATTGCACATCATTCAGCGTTCGATGGATTCAGTTCGTTACGATATGGATCAATTTTCCGGGAATAAACTGGTCATGACAAAGTATTTAAGTAAGGTGTCCCAATCAGTGAATTCTGTTGAACCACAAATGAGCAAAAATAATATATGAGAATTGATCTGCTGAGCTTTTTCTTTGGTGTCGTCCTTTCTCTGGCGATTGTGATTGTTGCTGAAAATCTTTACGGCAAGATTTTCGGAAATAAAAAGCTCAATCAATTAAATCGTGAGGTAAGACGGCTCAAAGCTATTGTTCAGAAAAAGGACGAACTGATAAAAAAATCTTTGAAAACGATGCAAGAAAAAGAGGCGAAGAATGAGGGACCAGATAAATAGAATCAAAAAAACTGCAACCCAGGGGGCCATTGGCGGGCTGGCTGGATTTATCCTCGAAAGAGGGCTTGAAAGTGCAACAGGTGTGGATTTTATAAACGGCGTTTTTGAGGCCGCCGGTGCGACACTGGGCATTGTGAATGCGAATAAAGACCTGATCAAATTGGCCTATGACAGTGCAGTGCAATTGACAGGCAAAGAACCAAAAGACCTGACCAATGAAGAATGGGAGCAGGTAAGAAATAAATATCCCAAAGCTGTGGAATATCTTGAAAGAGCATTGGCACTTCATTGATGACGGGAACCTAAATGCCCATTGGCTCAATCTCAATATATTCTCTGCTCGCTGTTTCAAAAATCGGCGTTAAAATCGCAGAGAAAAAAAAGTGGATGCCTGCCGGTTATTATCATCGACTTTCTTTGCAAAAATTAAAACAAGGCGACCTGGGGAGTGCAGAGAAATTTAATACCATCGCTATTAATAAAAGTCCTGATGACGAAGGTGCACTTGTTGTACGTGATCTCATTTCCATGCGCCGCGATGCAGATGCCCGGGACATCATGAACCGCATCGTTGCGGAAGAAGAACAAATCATTCAATTGGAAAATCGGAAAAAGCAAAATCGGTTGCGGATACGGCGCATTGCTAAATCAGAAAAATGGCATAAAATTTT
>JAADGR010000265.1 GCA_013152225.1 Calditrichota bacterium | reverse complement strand
TTAATGTGATCGAGTTTGTCGATGGCAGAAATGAGCGTGCCTTTTGCAGTAAGCGATTTAATGAAAACACAATAAATATCCGCATTGCGCACCCAGGATGGAATGGTTTCCAGCGACGGAATAGTAATGGAAAGGTCGGTATTTACGGTGAAAAAGTTTTCGCTCGAGTTGGAATAACCATCTGCATCGGTTACGACGAGTTTGAACGCATAATCTCCCGGCACGGCGGGTTTCTCAATTTGAAACGATTCATCTGCCGTGCCATCAATCCCCGACAGGTGTTCGGGATTTAGCGGCTTTTGCGACCAGAAAAAAGTGGCGTCTTTATTTTGCGGGTCATTTGCTTTACCTGTAACATTGATGACGTCACCATCCTGAGTAAAAATAATTTCCGGCTGCGGTTTCTGTGGTTCGGGATAGACCAAATCCAAAGTGTCCGAAAGCGAGGTTGTGCCATCCTGGTTTTTGACAACCACGACAAAGCGGTTTTCTCCGAAAGACAAATGAACATTTTTTGTGTAATCCATTTCACTTTGAACAGCAATCGTCCTCGGCGAAGAATTAATCTGCTGCAAAGTAATGGAAGAAATATCCGACGCATTTTCGTTGATGTGCCAGCGAATGGTTTTTTCTGCGGCCCATACGCTGTCAATGGAAGGCGTGAGGAAATAGACTTTTTCCGAAACAAAAGTGAATTGTGTGGAATCGACAGCCGTTTCGCCGTTTCGGGTGGTCAGTTCGATGGCAATTTTGTGCGTCCCGCTGCTCAGAGCGGCCAGGTCAAGTTGAAGAATGGACAGATCGGGAACGACGTGTCCTGTAAACGTGGCGTAGAATTCGCCGTCGAGATATACTTTGGATTGATCCGTGAGAATGGAATCACCATTTGCGGCAAAAACACCGGCTGCAAGTTGGGGAACGGGATTGGTAATGATGGCATCGAATGCAGGCGATATTTCGAAAATCATCGCCTTTTTAACGCGGATGATTGAATTGTTGTTATCCTGAAAATTGATCAGCGGATTGAGCGGATCGGTGAACCACTGCCATTCCGAACCGGAAGCATTGTATTGTTCGTGGAATTTATAATTATATTCGCCGCCGGATTTCAGCGATAGGGTCTTAACGAAAAATCCCAGCGAGTCTATGAAGGTCATTTGCGAAGGCGCGCCCGGCGAGATAAAACCGCTGCTGCTTGGCCCCCAGCCATTAAAAGTGCCGGGAATAAAAGCCCGAACGACCTGTGCCGATGTCGGATAATGCCGAAAAGTTACATTGACAAGCGGCTGTGCGAAAATTGCGGACTGGACGAAAAGAAGAAGGAGAATTATTTTTTTCATTAATAGCCCCGTTAATATTACGCGCGTTCAAGTAACAAGTGCAACAGTTTGTCTTAATTATTCGAAAGAATATTTATAAATTCAGCGTTAGGTATTTGCCAACTATTCCAGTAAATCCATAATATGACCTTTATTTTAAAAGTAACATCTTTCCGACTCTCTTTAGATCGCCTGATGTCTGCAATTTGTAAAAGTAAACGCCGCTGCTGACGGCGATGCCAAGATTGTCATTGCCATCCCAGGAAACAACATGCAGTCCACTCTCAAACTCTCCCTGCAAAGGTGTTCTGATGAGTCTGCCAGAGACATCATAAATAGATAG
Organism: Calditrichota bacterium; assembly: GCA_013152225.1. Classification (GTDB taxonomy): domain Bacteria; phylum Zhuqueibacterota; class Zhuqueibacteria; order Residuimicrobiales; family Krinioviventaceae; genus Hydrothermomicrobium. The sequence goes on along the minus strand of JAADGR010000265.1, from coordinate 1,559 downwards.
CTCAATATAGGCCTTTCCCGGGAGGGTAAACGTGATTGAGGTAGAGTTGTTAAATGGGTTCGGATAATTCTGCTCGAGGTGGAATGTTGTGGTTATATTGCCTCTTTCCTTTTCCACCTTTGTCGCTAGTGCGTTATCAGTCAACCACAGGCCAGCTCCTCCTGTTCCCGCAAACAACTGGGAAGGATTGTTGGGATTGAGCTTTATGAATAATATAAAGGTGTGTCCCAGATTAGCTGTTATGTTTTCCCAAGTATGCCCTCCATCTAAACTTCTGTATATGCCCGGCTGCAATGTCTCTATCCACACCGAATACCAGGATTGAGATACGGCATAGAGAATATCTGGATTTGTTGGATGAATTTCCATATCTGCAACTCTGGGCTGGTCAAAAATCTTTATCCAGGTATTGCCGGCATCGGCGGAACGGTAAAGCCCGCCGCGCATGCTCCAGTCGAAATTGTCCGTTGCTGCAACGTAAACATAATTGTTTGCCGTATCGAACTTGATGCTCAGCACATCGTAAGTTGGGAAATTTGAGAGTTTTGTCCAGTTCGCTCCGGAGTTTGTGGATTTATAAAGCCCTCCTCCGGCACCAAAAGTGTTCAGGCCGAGATAAAGTTCCTGCGCATTGGATGGGTTGATGCTGATTTCCCAGGCATAGCGAGCATTCGCTCCCAAACCATTATTGATTGCGCTCCAGCTTGTACCGCTGTTCGTCGATTTATAAACTCCATTGCCATAGGATGCAACGTACAAAGTTCTGGAACCGGGCGATCCGGAAGCAGGATCAAGAATTAGATCAGGCCTGCCATCGGGTAGTCCGCCGGAAATCTTTTGCCAGGAATTTCCTTTATCTGTGCTTTTCCAGACCTGGCCAATGCCAAAATCGCTGGCATAAGCAGAACCTACGCCATCATACCTGCTGAGATAAATGTCTCCATTCACCGGGTCGATTTCAATGTCCTTTGCGGCATCATAGTCATCATAAGGATCCATATAGGGGTCAAGAGGCGCAAAGCTCTTACCACCATCATCTGAGCGGAACGGTCCCATATCATCGTATCCGACATAAACGATGTCCGGATTCAAGGGATCAAAAGCCATGCCTTCTGTCATCATCAATTCAAGACCAGTTCCCTGCCAGGCAGAGCCAACAGGAGTTGTATAGATCTGCTGCCAGCTTGCGCCGGCGTCGGTGCTCTTGTTCATCCAGTCCCGACCCCAGTAAAGGATGCTTGTATCGCTGGGTGCCATTTCAAGGACAAGGGCATGCCGTTCATCAAAAAAGGTCGCATCCATCCAGCCCTCGGTAACGGCGGTATCAATCCTTACCCAGGAAGCGCCACTGTTTGTTGTCTTGTAAATGCCCCATTGCTCATAGGCGGCAAGCGATTCTTCCGGATATCCTATCGTCGTGCCAATGTAAATCACATCAGGATTGAGAGGATTAACTGCAAATTTCTGATAAAAATAAAAAAGCGATTCCTCCTGCTGATACTTTGGTAGATTTCCGGTTATGTCCGTCCAGGAAGCAGCACCATTTGTGCTTTTAAAAA
>JAADGR010000095.1 GCA_013152225.1 Calditrichota bacterium | reverse complement strand
GACAAACCTGTCCGGAGCAAAGATTATTTAAAATGGAATTCCAAAGGCGCGGCGGAAAATGAATTGGTTTTTGTGTCCGGAAATCCCGGCTCGACGGACAGACTTTTCACTTACGCGGAACTGGAAATGCAGCGCGATTTTCGTTATCCGTTCATTCTCGATTACATCGATCGCTACATTGCCACACTGGAAAAATATGCGGCAAAAGGCCCCGAACAGCAACGCCGGGCGCTGGGAATGACGTTCGGTTTGCAGAACGCCAAAAAAGCCATGACCGGCGAATACCAGGGTTTGCTGGACGAGGAACTGATGGCAAATCGCAAGAAAGCAGAAGAAGATTTTCGCAAAAAAATTGAGGCGAATCCGGAATGGAATAAAAAATACGCCGATGCCTGGGAAACAGTGGAAAAAGTGCAAAAAGAAAATCGCGCGCGGGCGCTGAAAAACTTTTACCAGTCAGTTCGCGGCATGAGACTGCCGGGCACTGCCATGAATATCGTGCGTTATGTGGTTGAAGTGAAAAAACCCGATGGTGATCGTTTGCCCGGTTATCACGACTCACAATTAGACGGACTTAAATTTCGCCTTTTTTCTCCGGCGCCGGTTTTCAAAGACATGGAAGAAGCAATACTCGCTTTTGGCCTTCAGATGTCTTTGGACAAATTAGGCAGAGACGATGAATTCATTAAAATGGTTTTGGGCGACAAATCTCCCGAAGAAGTGGCGAAAGAGTTAATTTCCGGGACAAAGTTGGACGATCCCAAATTCAGAAAAAAATTAGTTGAAGGCGGCGAAGAGGCAGTGAAAAAATGCAAGGATCCGCTCATCAAATTAATGCTCAAAATCGATCCCATGATGCGCGCAAGAGAAAAATGGAGTCGCGAGAACGTGGAAAGCGTGCTCTCCAAAGCGAGAGAGAAAATCGCCCAGGCAAGATTTGCCGTTTACGGCAAAGATGCCTATCCGGACGCAACTTTCACGCTGCGTCTCTCGTACGGAACCGTCAAAGGCTATCCCTACAACGGCACCAAAGCGCCCTACAAAACGACCCTTTACGGCTTGTACGATCGTTCCCTGAGTTTCGACAAAAAAGCCGATTATTCATTGCCGCAGCGTTTCTGGGACAGGAAAGATCAATTGGATCTTTCCACACCGGTAAATTTTGTCTCCACCTGCGACATCATCGGCGGTAACTCCGGCTCTCCGGTCGTCAATACCAAAGGTGAAATTGTCGGTTTGATTTTCGACGGCAATATTGAGAGTTTGCCCGGCAGATTTCTGTACGACGAAAGCAAAAATCGCGCTGTGGCAGTGCACACAGGCTACATCATGCACGCTTTGCGGAAATTGTTTGATGCGAATTTTCTGGCGGATGAGATTGAAGGGGTGAAGAAGTAGAAATTAATAGATAAGTTAAAATTTGAATGATTGTATGGACACTCGATTAGTTCGGGTGTTCATACAACCAATTGAAAAACTTATACAGTTTGATAAATCAGTGGTCGGAAACGAGGTTCCGGAATTGGTTTCCCGTTAGCACGTGCTACCTGGAGCCAAAGTTCTTTTGCTTTTAATACTTCGCGTAACGCTTCTTCAGGCGTTAAGCCAAAAGCAGAACAATGTTTTAAATCAGGAATATCTGCAATATAGCCCTTGTCTTCTTCACTGTAAAATAAATTGATATGGTAATCCTTCATTCGTCACTCTCCATTCTCCAAAATAGCTTTTTTGATTATGCAGTGAAGGATCTCTGAATATTTATGAGATCATTGTTCGCCAGTTGACGAAAGTTAACTCCGATAAATGTTTGGTGGCAGACAATAAAATTTGTCAAAGCCGTTTCCTGAAGTCAAAGTCAGATGCTAAAAATGCGTTAGCCAAAGAACCTTTTTTCGAAATTAACACACTTTTTCGAACAAGGACACTTTTTTCTCTTGTTGAAGACCCGCCTCTGGAGGGACTTTTAAGGACAAATATGTGTTATACATTTCTTTCACCATTCTTCTCAACGGTTGGGCTATGAGCAGCAGTGCGGGTTTTCAACGCTACTCATTTTCAAACCGCACTATATCATTTATTTTTATTCATTACTTTCATTTTTAGCTCTTTCTCCCGTATTGCTTATAGCCTTTGTTAGCGGTTCGTTATCCTTCCTTCCAATACGGTTTTATTATTTTCTTTTGCTTATAGCACAAAATCAACAACACAATTGTAGCAATTAAGCAAAATATTGTTGCCTGAATTGAACCTTCTGGTCCAAATTGACCCCCAGTAAACCAGTCTGCACCTTGGATTTTTGTAGTCAATAGAGATTTATTTAATGTGTTTCCTGAAACAATTGCTCCAAAAATTCCTGATTGTGTAAAGTTCCAAGCAAAATGTATAGCAATGGGAAACCACAAATTTCGTGCATAAATATATGCTGATGCTAACAATAATCCTGCTTGAATTGCAAGACCTAATGCAACAATTAAAGAACTGTTTGGATTAGCAAGATGCAATGTTCCAAATATTAAAGCAGAAATTATTAATGCCAAATAACTACCTAATTTTTCTTCAATTATTCTAAAAATAATTCCCCTAAATAAAATTTCCTCAAAAATTGCAGAGGAAAATGCCATTGTTAATGAGGGTATGATAAATAGAATACTGTTTATCGAAACAATTGTAAATCCACCTTTCAAATAAATTATTAAGATTGTTAATGATTGTAAAATAATCCCTAATAAAACACCTGCGGTTAAATATTTACCAATTCTGACTGTTGATAATTCTGTTATTTTTCTTTTCTCATAAAATCTATAAAGTAATACATAAGAGAGAATAGCTAAAATGGCTGAAACAGCCCCAACGACTAAATTATTTAATTCCTTTGTCATTGAACTTAATTTGAGAAGTTCACTAAGAAAAAGTTGAGATACCACATATATCCCAACTACGACAATAATTCCAATTATTATTCTGGTCAAAGGAAAATTCAAGATTTTCTGTCCAATGTTTTTTTTATTCATTTTTTTTCCTTTTAACAAGTGTTTCCTTGTTTAATGACCGCTAACGTCTGTATATAAACAATTGCAGATATTCCTCCAAATAGGTCGTGTAAGCACAATTGTTTATGTTTCATATACCCCTCATCAAAATCAAGCAAAATCCTTGGCAAACTTCAATCTATCACCTCTTTTAAAATTCTAAATACATTTTTGAACAATACCTTTTTAACTGCTTCAGA
>JAADGR010000482.1:2056-5292 GCA_013152225.1 Calditrichota bacterium | reverse complement strand
GGAGATATGACGAAACGCTGGAAAAGAGTGACCCTTCCTGAAAAAGCGGATGCCATGTTGATTTTAAATGTTGATGATGATGAATTTATAGACGTTATTGCACAGCGCTTACCGGACATTTTTTGGTTGGAATCGCAGGATGAACTGGGCAATAAATGGAAATCGATCAAAGTTGCCGAAATGCCGCCCACGAGTCATGGAAATGGCCAGGGATACGTGTCCGCTCAAATCGTACCCGGCGGTAAACCTGAGATTGTTTTTTCCGGCGGAAAACGGGACCGGGAAATTTATTATTTTCAGATTCCGCAAAATCCTGAAAAAGGTAGTTGGCCGCGAACTCTTATCACAAATGAATCCACTGATGAGGGGATTGGAACCGGTGATATTGATGGCGACGGCGATATTGACATTGCCGCAGGGGATATGTATACCGGAGGGAAAAAAGTGGCCTGGTGGGAAAACCCCGGTGACGGGGCCGGTAAATGGATAAAGCATGATGTCGGCACAATCGAGGGTACATTTCCTGATCGCTTTTATCTCGCCGATATAAATGGAGATCATCGTCTCGATATGGTCGTCAGCGAAGAAAACGGCGAAGATACGGGCGCCCATGTTTACTGGTTTGAGCAGCCACAGAGACGGGACGCAAAGACATGGCCCCGGCATACAATTGTTGTTCAGGCATCGACCAACAGCATGGATGTTGCCGATATGGATAATGACGGTGATATGGATGTCATCACCGGCGAGCATCGTGGAAAGAAGCGGGTTTGCATTTTTGAAAATAACGGACTCGGTGATTTTACGCGGCATGTTGTTGATAGCGGCAAAGAAAGTCATCTAGGTGTTCGTGTTGCTGATCTTGACGGTGATGGCGACAAGGAAATCGTGAGTATCGCATGGGATGATTTCAAGTCACTTTATTTATGGCGAAACGATGCTCTGGGTACTTATTATCCTTTACCTGTAAAAAAAGAATAAAAGTTATGAGTTCCATTCCCAGGCTGAGCATTGGTGTTCCCGTGTATAACGGGGAAGAATTTCTTGAACTTGCTCTCGACAGCATCCTCAATCAGACATTTGCTGAATTTGAAGTTGTTATCTCGGATAACGCGTCGACAGACCGAACAGAGGAAATATGCCGTTCTTATGTTGCCAAAGATAATCGGGTCAGGTATTTTCGCAACGAAGAGAATCTCGGTGCTTCCCGTAACTATAATAAGGTTTTTGAGCTGTCACGAGGAGAATACTTTAAATGGGCGGCTGTGGATGATTTGTGCGCTGCCGAATATTTCGAAAAGTGTGTGCACGTTTTGGATAGCCATCCTGATGTTGTTGTCTGTTATCCGCGGACAAAAATTATTGATCAGCATGGCGATGTCCTGGAAGAATATGATGATGGCCTGAATTTACAATCTGATAGTGCTTTTGAAAGATTCCGGCAATTCGTGCGTACTGCCGGGGAATGTAACGCTGTGTTTGGCGTGATACGCTCTTCTGTTTTACGTCGTACAAGGTTGATTGAGAATTATAATGGTTCGGACATAATTCTTCTTGCAGAATTGAGTCTTTATGGTAAATTTTACGAAATAGCGGATTATCTGTTTTTTCGTCGAACCCACGCTGAATGTTCGAGCAATTTGCAAACTCCCGAAGAAACCCTGGCGTGGTTTGATCCTGCTAAAAAGGGCAAGCTTCATTTCAGAACATGGAAACATGCAGGTGGATATTTTTCATCCATCAGGAAAGCACCGCTCTCAATCAGGGAAAAAACGCGCCTGTTTGTTGAATTGCTTCGCTATATGTACTGGAAGAAATCGGATTTGTCCGCTGAGATAAAACAAGTTTTCGGCTATTATTCAAGAAAAACAAATGTTGTGCACAAACAGTCTTTAAAGATAGACGCAGAGAAAGATTATTGAAAATGGTTTATAACAGAGCAACCGAGTCCCTGCGATGATAAATATTTTGGGAATTTCTGCATTTTATCATGATTCAGCTGTGTGCTTAATCCGGGACGGGAAGATTATTGCCGCCGCTCAGGAAGAAAGATTTACGCGCAAAAAGCATGACCCCGGATTTCCACAGAACGCCCTCGAATATTGTCTGAGAGAAGGGGGGATTTCAGCCGAGGATATCGACTATTTAACTTTTTACGATAAACCCTGGCTCAAGTTTGAGCGCATTTTGGAAACATATCTTGCCTATGCCCCGTCGGGTTTGCCGTCTTTTATCAGAGCAATCCCTTTGTGGATTAAAGAGAAATTATGGATAGGCGACCTCCTTGAAAAAAAAACGGGGTATAAAGGACAGATTTATTATCCGGAACATCATCAATCTCATGCCGCTTCCGCATTTTTTCCGTCTCCGTTTGAGCGAGCTGCTGTCCTGACCATTGATGGTGTCGGCGAATGGGCTACGGCATCCTGGGGCGTTGGTGAAGCAAATAAAATTAAAATTCATTCCGAGCTTCGATTTCCCCATAGCCTGGGACTGTTGTACAGTGCTTTTACCTATTATACCGGATTTAAAGTCAATTCCGGCGAATACAAAGTGATGGGCTTAGCGCCGTATGGACAGCCCAAATACGCACAGCTTATCCTGGATGAATTAATGGATTTGCGCGATGATGGCTCATTTCGGCTGAATATGAAGTATTTTAATTATTGCCAGGGTTTAACAATGACGTCGAAAGCTTTTGAAAAACTTTTCGGTGGACCGCCGCGAAAACCCGAGTCGAAATTGACACAAAGGGATATGGATTTGGCCAGATCCGTGCAGGATGTAACCGAAGAGGTTATGCTGCGCATGGCAAAGCACGTTAAAAAAGAAACCGGAGAAAAAAATCTTTGCCTTGCCGGCGGTGTGGCGCTCAATTGCGTTGCCAACGGTAAAATATTACGCGAAAAAATATTTGACAATATGTGGATTCAGCCTGCGGCAGGAGATGCCGGCGGTGCTCTGGGGGCTGCACTTTTCGTCTGGCACCAGGTGTTGGATAACGCCAGAACAGTAACAAAAGATGCCGGCGATAGTCAGCAGGGTTCGTACCTGGGGCCTCGCTATAGCAACCATGATATAGAGTCCTGGCTGCAGGACAGGGAAATTCCGTACAGGAAAATGAGTAAAGACGAGTTATTGCAACAAGTGGCAAAATACATCGAGGAAGAAAAGGTCATTGGCTGGTTTTCAGGTCGAATGGAGTTTGGCCCTCGTGCGCTCGGAAGCAGAAGCAT
>JAADGR010000482.1:0-1992 GCA_013152225.1 Calditrichota bacterium | reverse complement strand
ATCGGGAATCTTTTCGTCCCTTCGCCCCATCTTGTCTGCGCGAGGATGTATCGAAATACTTTGACATGGAGATTGCTTCGCCTTATATGCTTCTCGTTGCCCCGGTTACAAAATCCCGGAGGAAAAAGTTAACGGCCGCGCAAGAGGCTCTTTTCGGTATTGATAAATTAAATATTCCGCGCAGTGATATTCCCGCGGTAACTCATGTTGATTACTCTGCCCGCGTTCAGACCGTTGACGGTCTTGAGAATGAAAGGTTTTACAGGCTTTTAAAAGAATTCAAAAAACGCACTGGTTACGGAATCGTAATCAATACGTCGTTTAATGTCCGCGGCGAGCCCATTGTTGAATCCCCGCAGGATGCTTACAAATGTTTCATGCGCACAGAAATGGATGTGTTGGTTCTCGAAAATTGCATCTTGATTAAAGAAGAGCAAAGGAGTTTTTAGGCTAATGGGATCCCCTGAGGAAAAAAAAGATCTTCGCAAGTTCGCAATTGTTATGGCTGTTCCACTGGGAATTCTCTCGGTACTGTTTTTCTTGAAAGGACGTCCGGCAGCTCCATTTCTTGTCGGGATTGCATTGTTTTTCCTTGTGGCCGGACTTTTTTTGCCAATGGTTCTCGCACCGATCCATAAAGTATGGATGAAATTTGCCGAAATTTTATCCTGGATTATGAACAGAGTCGTTCTTACCCTGGCTTTTTTTATCATTATTACGCCAATCGGATTAATAATGCGTCTGTTGGGCAAAGACCTCTTGAATAAAAAATACGATTCTAATTTGCCAACGTATTGGCAGCCTGTAGAGTCGGATGGGCCGTACACCCGGCCGGAAAAGCCTTTCTGAAATGCTGCGGCAGATAAAATATGCTTTCGAATAATTATTTCAAATTTTCAGAAATGCTCCGACTTTTTCTTTTTGCCGTTGTTTTGATTCTGCTTTTAACTTTGTTTCCTTTTGATTTTTATGGGAAAACAAGTCTACATTCCTTTACCGGTTTGTGGAATGAATTGACTGTTTTGCGATCGGATTTTTTGCAAGATTTTGTCGCCAATATCTTGCTTTTTCTGCCCCTTGGTTTCGGCTTGGGTGGCCTTGTTGCAAAGCGGACATCGTCCCATGCGATGCGGGTGTTTTTTGTTGCGCTTGTAGCGTTTGCTTTGTCATCAGGAATTGAAGCGCTTCAATTTTATCTGCCGTCACGTATCACCTCGCTGTATGATATCCTGAGCAATACTCTCGGCGCTGTTCTCGGGGAAATCGTTTTTTCTCAATACGGTTCCATCATCAGGCTACAAGCGGTAAAAATCAGGCAAAGACTTGAAAAAATATTCACCACAAAAAGGTTATTGATTTCAGTTTTCATCTATATGGCCGTTTTTTTAGCTTTTACAAAAACACTTCCTTACGCAGCGAGTCTTGAAACCTGGAATCCCGATTACAGTCTTTTAGTGGGAAATGAAAAAAGCGGTGATCGTCCATGGGAGGGTGTTGTAAGAAAGTTCGCTGTTTTGGATTCGGCCATGTCGCCAAATACGGTAAGAAAACTTCTCAATGATCACATACGACAAGATGGGTATTGTGCCCGTATAATTTGCCTATATGATTTCACTGAAAGCGATCCTTTAAAAGATAAAACCGGAAGATTACCGGATTTACAATGGTGCGGTAATGAGCAGACCAATGCGCGAAAAAATCCTCATTATTTTAGTCAAAATCATTGGCTTCAATCCACACAACCGGTAACAGCTTTGGTGAAGAGAGTGAAAGCAACAAATCAATTTAGTGTGTATATTGTTCTTGCCACTGCGGATACGGTTCAAAATGGGCCGGCGCGAATTTTGACGGTTTCCAAAGATGCCTATCACCGCAATTTTACTTTGGCGCAGGAGGGGAAAGACCTTGCTTTTCGCCTCAACACGCCTTTGACCGGAGAAAATGGAAATGCGCCTGAATTTATTGCCCGAAATGTTTTTGCCTGCACAGAAA
>JAADGR010000033.1 GCA_013152225.1 Calditrichota bacterium | reverse complement strand
TATTATAAAATTGAGGATGTCAGCAGCAGCGGCTACAAAACCATGCACGGCCCTGTTGTGGCTAAGATCGAGATTCCGAAAAAGTTTGATCTTTCACAAAACTACCCCAATCCTTTCAACCCGGCGACGACGATTCGCTATCAATTGCCGCAAGTCTCAAAAGTACAGCTGCAAATTTACAATATTATGGGGCAGCTTGTCAGAACGCTGGTGGATGGCGAAAAAGAACCCGGCTATCATGCTGTAACTTGGGACGGCCATAACAATACCGGCATGAGCGTCGGCTCCGGTATTTATTATTACCGTCTCATAGCCGGCGAGCATGTCATGGTAAAAAAGATGGCGTTGCTGCATTAGCAAAACGAATATGCTAAAAGACCCCGGAGTTCCGCTGTCGCGGAACTCCGGGTGTCCGGATGAAAAAAGGATATTAAAATGGATAAAATTCAAAGATTTCAGCAAGAGCTTTATACAAATTATTTGGAAGACTTGAATATTCTTCCCGAAAATTATAAATATCAAAATGGGGTACATGTAAAGCCAGTTGTCCCTGTGGATACTTTTGCGGGTGGAGTAATGATTATAGGCGCTTATCCTTCGGCACATTTTGCTACGATAAATAGTGCTACTGATGTTCCTGATGCTGATATTCTTTATCCATTTCCGAAATACAACTATTTTGATGGAAGCAGAGTTCGACCTGTAAAAAGCGGTATCGAGTTGAAAACGAAATATTTGAAACCTTTGCATTTAAAACGGAAAAAGTGTTGGATCACAAATCTTGTTCGTGTTTTTCTTTTTAAAAAAGGGCATATTGAAAAATACAAACATCTTGGCTGTTCCTTTCCGGGAAAAGAAACCAGGAGCCTGTTTTATGAAATAGCAACGGCAGGTAGGAGTTGGCTAATAAAAGAGGTCGAGTTGGCAAAACCCAAACTAATAATTACATTAGGAAGAGAAGTCGCCGGTTTTTTCCACGATATTAAAAATCCTGAGAAACAAAACGAATTATTGACTACTGTGATTTCAGAAATAACAATTGGTACTAAAACATATCCTTCAATACACTTTGCTCATCCGGGAATAATAATGCGGCAGGGAAGCGATAGAAACAAGTGGCCTCAGTTTCATCAAAAAGTGGCTATTCCAAAAGCATTTGAAATGATGAAGATCAAAGGCGTTTTGAATTGAGCAATTTAGATTTTTTTCTGTAGCCCAATTTTTCAAGTTTCTTGTTAGTAGTAATAGACAAGACACTCTCCATTCACCCCGCCTTATATACAACCTTCCCTGCCAAAACCGTTTTTTTAAATCTGCACAACAAAATCATCAATCGTAAAGAAAATCAGATCGGCACGCATTCCCGGCACGAGTTCACCGCGATCTTTGAGTCCGAACAGTCTGGCATGGTTGCGTCCGGCTGCATGGATGGCCTGGGCCAGGGAACACTGAGTTAAGCGCATCAAATTGCCGACTCCTTGGGTTATGGGGAGAGCTGCACCGGCCAGGCTATTCTCTGCGACCAGGTTTACTTTTCCTTCGGGCGAGAGTCGAACAGTTCTTCCCTTATTTGTATATTCCCCGGGAGCCATGCCCGCAAAATGTGTAACATACGATGTCAATAAAATACGCTCAGGCCCTTTGACTTTATAAAAAACTTGCACTTTTTCGGAGCGCCGCAAAGGATTCACTTGATTTTTTCGTTGTAATTCTATAAACTCAAAAAACATAAAAAATTGAAGGCACACTAAGCTGGAGGAATGATGGCAGCATTTGAATCATGGCTCACCCACGTTTTCGGAACGAACCCAATTATTCTCGGTCTGGTTGGGGGAGTAATCATCACAGCAATGAACACGGCAGGGGCTTTGCTCGTGCTTTTTATTTCAAATGTTTCCCAAAAGATACTCGATACGCTTCTTGGCTTTGCCGCGGGTGTCATGCTCACCGCCAGTTTTACAAGTTTGATTTTGCCCGGAATTGAATACGGCGGCATTTACTCGGTCATGATCGGGATCGCCATTGGCGTGGCGTTCCTGGATTTAGCCGACCATCTTATTCCACACATGCATTTCATTATGGGTGAAGAAGGCGGACACAGCACTCATCTTAAAGCGGTCTGGCTTTTCATCATTGCTATTACACTGCATAACATGCCGGAAGGTCTGGCAGTCGGAGTTGGCTTTGGTTCGGGCAACCTCAAAGATGCCGTAGTTTTGATGCTGGCTATTGGTTTCCAGAATATTCCCGAAGGCCTTGCCGTTTCAATCTCCTCTTTACATGCCGGCATGGGGAAAAAATTCTATGCCAGTCTTGTCGGCATCCGTGCCGGTCTGGTCGAGATTCCGTTGGCCATCCTCGGCGCATGGGCCGTCACGGCCATGCAAGTGATTTTACCTTACGCCATGGGATTTGCGGCCGGCGCTATGCTGTATGTCATCAGCGACGAAATCATCCCGGAAACGCACCGCAAAGGACACGAGCGTATGGCAACCTTTGGCATTATGATCGGCATTGTGGTGATGCTTTATCTTGATGTTTCATTGGGTTAATGAAACAGGAAAATAATACAAAGCCCGCTTCTGAGCGGATTTTGCCAAAAAATTTATGTACACGCTCAATGTTGCTGATTTTGTTTTACAGGCAGAAGAGCAGCAAAAGAACCGACCTCATGCTTACATTCGAAAGTCCTGGTATTCTTTATACAATCGCTGGATGGCGGGAACATAGTTTTGTGTTTCCAGCGGAAGAATGCCATCCGCTTTACCGCTGCCAATCCACAAAGCCGCACGACGTTCACCACCATTGTAGGCCGCTAACCCGCCGTCTACATCGTAATGTTCGATCAACGAAGATAGATAGCGCGCACCTATGCGCAGATTGTAAATCGGATTGTAAAGCACTTCTTCAGCAGACGTCCAATTGATGTCATCATAGGAAGCGACGAACATTCCGGTTGTGGGCATAATCTGCATCAGCCCCATTGCTCCGGCAGGTGAAAGCGATTCCGGGTTCCACGTGCCTCCGGTTTCGTGGGTAATCGTTGCACAAAGCAGATCAACATTCAGGTTGTCATACTTTATGCTCATGCGATAAACTTCTTCCGCAATTTCGTACTTTTCATAGGCCGGCATTGTTGCGTTATAGTCATTGATAATCGAGATGATCTTTTGAATGTTGTATTGACGAATACTGTCAATATTAATCGCGGAACGCATTTGTTGAATCGTATCTTCCAATTGAGCGATTCTGCCCTCTTGCTTTCTGTTAAACATAAAGCGCAGGCCAACACCAATACCAACCAGCAGCAGCATGATGACGAGTGCGAATGATGTCGCTTTTAAAAGTACAAATCTGTATTCTGATTTATTTTCCATTTCAAATCCTTAATTTTAAGACCCCTGCCCCAACTTTTTTTCTAAAACAGCCGTTAATGTACTAAAATATACCCTCAGTGTCAACATTTTTTACTCTAACGAAGCAAAATAATCAAGGTTCCACTTTTCAGTGCTTCAAATAAAATCATCATACGATTTTCATAACAATCTTTCCAATTAATATAGTCCACAACATTTTATCCGCATTTTTTATACAACAGCGGACGTATTTTTGTATCTTTTCCGATTTTTTGCATCTAAAGAATATATCCGGTTATTGCATTGCAACAAAAATAGTGCAAATACGCAGGATAAAATTAAAATCTTGAAACATTCAAAAATCATTAATATATTCAGCAGGAGGAAATAAATGCTAGACCATATCTCCAATTTAAAACAGTACAACAAATTAAAGAATGAGAAAGATTTTTTCATTCTTCTCTTTTATACAGACTCTTCGGAAAAAAGCAAAGAAGCATTCAAGAGACTGGAGGAGGTAAAAAAAGAATATAACGATACGCCGGTTTATGCAGTGAATGCTTCCAATGTAAGAGACATCCATCCCTTGTTGGGCGTCAACAGCGTTCCTACGGTGCTGGCTCTAAAACACGGGAATGTGGCAAAGAATATTCAGGGTTTGCAGACAAAAAATCACTATGAGATGCTTTTGTGGGAAGCCCCCACCAAGCCATCCAATGGCAATGAGGAAAAAGAAAAGCGGCACCGCGTCGTTGTTTACACAACACCCAGTTGTGCGTGGTGCAACAGATTAAAGAGCCATCTCCGTAAAAACAGAGTCATGTTCCAGGAAGTGGACGTTTCCCGTGATCCACATGCAGCCGAAGAACTGATGCGTCGCAGCGGGCAGAGCGGCGTACCGCAGAGCGACATTGACGGAGAAATTATTGTTGGATTTGATCAGGCGCGTATTAACCGCTTATTAGATTTAAACTAAACAATCGCAACCATATTAACAACAGGAGGATCTTTATGAAAAAAATTCAGCCTATTAATGCCTATGTCTTGATTGAGATGGATGAAGAGGCAGAGGAGACAACGGCCGGAGGAATTATCATTCCCGAAACTGCGAAAGAAAAACCCAGTGAAGGCAAAGTTATCGGCATTGCCGCTGACGCTTCGGAACAAATCGCTGTTGGGGATCGCGTTATATATAAATCCTTTTCAGGAACCAACATTACATTTGACGGGACAGATTATTTGCTTGTTCCCGCATCTGATATTCTGGCCAAATATGTAAAAGTCGACTCTATCTAAACTTTGCATCAATACAGATTCATTTCAAGCTGTTCTCCTTGTTGCCGGGCATAAAGCCGTTAACATGGGAACAGCTTTTTTTATTTGCGAATAGAAAAATTATTTTCTAACTTGGCGCGCTAATAAAACAGTCAAAATTCGCAAACGGAGAAAGAAAACGTTGAAGAAGCTCGTCTCGCAAATTTTAAAACAAGAACATCAATACATAAGCGAACAATTACAAGAACGCGCAGAGATGTTGTTACCCGATTGGCCTGCAGCGGAAATCGAGAACCTGGTGC
>JAADGR010000394.1 GCA_013152225.1 Calditrichota bacterium | reverse complement strand
ACATGCCTGAGTTATGAATTGGCGCCTAATGGCATCTTGAAAAGCAAGCCAGGGTACGAGCGAGGCGGCCTGAGCTCAAAGCCGTTAGGCGGCTAAAATCACCACGTCCTTTTGAAGGAATAGCTTTAATCAGGGAACGGATAATTAATAGGAAGTTTTGTAATATGAAGCTGCAAATACAACCAATAGTAGCGCTCTGCGACGAAAAGATTGACATTTCTATTTCCGAATTGCCACCATTCAGTAAAGTAAAAATCAGCGCTTCAATGCGTTTGCCTTGGGCGCAAAGCGTACTATATGAATCTTTTGCCTGGTTTACTGCCGACTCGATGGGTACTGTGGATTTATCAAAGCAAAAACCCAATACCGGAACCTATGACTTTGTAGATAGCATGGGGCTGATCGTATCTATGAAAAGCAAGAACGCCAACGCGCTAAAAAAGATAGGCCAAAACGTATCGGTGGATAAGAGTATATTCATCAATATTGTAGCCGAATGTGAACAAGACAGTGTATCCGTAAAATTGGAACGATTGTTTATGACTCGAGAAGTCAAGAGCTATAGAATCTCCGATGAATTTGTTGGAGAATTGTTTTATACTGAAAATACAGATAATAAGACGATTGTGTTTCTAGGTGGTTCAGGTAGTAATCTCGCTGTAGATTCTCCAATTGGAGCCGTATTGGCTTCTCATGGTTTCAATGTTTTAACTGTTGCCTATTTTGGAGAAAAAGGATTACCTGCCAGGCTTTCGGAAATCCCACTCGAATATTTTGAAAGAGTTTTTACCTGGTTATCGAAAAATCCAATAACAAATGGTAAAGAGATATATCTATTAGGTATTTCGAAAGGTGGTGAGCTGTCACTATTACTCGCTTCAAGGTATCCCTTCATCACGAAGGTAGCAGGGTTTGCACCACACGCGTATTGCTTTCAAGGGCTCGCTTTCAAGAATGTTTCATCATGGACATACGGGGGAAAATCTTTACCTTTTATACAGTTGAAGAATCACTGGGCATTTGCCAATATGGTCGGCTGCTTCATAAGAAACGAGCCCTTCGGGTTCACCTACACGTATAAGAAAGGCTTGAATGCTGCAAGAAACAAAGAAGCCGCACGTATTAAGATAGAAAATGCAAAAGCCGATCTATTATTGTTTGCCGGCAAGCAAAACAACATGTGGAATTCATACGATGGATGTGTTCAAATAGTGGATACACTACGAAAATGCAACTACCAACATATCTACGATTTGATCGCTTATGAAGATGCAGGTGAACCGTTTTATGTACCCTACGTAATACCGGTCAGCGAGACGACGCTTAAGATAGCTCCGAGACTTATGTTGTCTATGGGTGGCACCTTAAAAGCAAACGCGCATGCACAGTCAGATTCTTGGGAGAAAGCCATTGCATTTTTCAAGAAATAGAGTTAAAGCTGAATATGAAGAACCGCCCAACACAAACGTTAGTGACAGGAAAAACATAATGATTCTTTTACGACATACATTACTCTTGCTATGGCTCACCTGGACAGCTACGGGTGTCGCCGAAACAACAATCCTCGTTGAAGCAGAAAGTTTTGCCGAACCCGGCGGCTGGGTGATTGACCAGCAAGTCATGGATCAAATGGGCAGCCCGTTTTTGCTGGCGCACGGGCTGGGTGTGCCAGTAAAAAACGCTACAACCACTGTGGAATTCCCACAAACCGGCGATTATCGCATCTGGGTGCGCACGCGCGATTGGGTGGCGCCGTGGAAAAAACCGGATACGCCAGCGGACATGAAAGCCGTTGGCACGCCGGGAAAGTTTCAGGTGTTGGTGGACGGAAAACCAGTGGAGACAACTTTTGGCACTGAAGGCGCGGAATGGCACTGGCAGGATGGCGGAATCATTAAAATCAGCAAGAAAATTGTCACACTGGCACTTCACGATCTGACCGGTTTTGACGGCAGGTGCGATGCCATTGTTTTCAGCACCAACCACGAGCTCATTCCGCCCAACGACATTCCCGAAATGACAGTTTTCAGAAGAAAATTGCTCGGCTTTCCGGAATCTCCGCCGGAAACGGAACAGTACGACTTCGTAGTTGTCGGCGGCGGTGTTGCCGGAACCAGCGCAGCAATCAGCGCAGCTCGTCTCGGATGCCGCGTGGCTCTGGTGCAAAACCGACCTGTGCTCGGCGGGAATAACAGTTCCGAGATTCGAGTTGGTTTGGCTGGATTGATTCACCAGAAACCTTATACCAAACTGGGCGATTTAGTCGATGAAATAGGTCCTATCGGTTACTGGAATTTGTGGGAAGCTGAGCGGGATCCGGATTCTCCGCGCAGCAAAAAGATTTTTGAGGTATTCAAAAAACATCCGGAAAAGAAAATTCACAATGCCGGGCCTCCCACCAACTATGAGGACCAAAAGAAGATTGATGTGGTAACTTCTGAAAAAAATATCGACCTTTATCTAAACACGCACGTGAATGAGGCAGAAACGGACGGTAATCGCATCACAGCGGTCATCGGGCAGAATATTCGCACGGGCGAGAGGATTAAACTCAGAGGAAAACTTTTTGCCGATTGCACGGGCGACGGAAATCTTGGTTTTCTTGCCGGAGCCGACTTCCGGGTAGGCAGAGAATCGAAAAAAGAGACCGGCGAAAAGCTGGCTCCCTAAAAAAGCGACAGCCTGGTGATGGGAACGTCGCTGCAATGGTATGCGATCGAAGAAAAAGAGGTTTCCACGTTTCCCGAGTGCCCCTGGGCTGTGCACTTCGATGAAAAAACGTGCACAAAAACAACTCGCGGCGACTGGGATTGGGAAACCGGCGCCCTGCACGACCAGATCAAAGAATTCGAATACATCAAGGATTATGCGCTCCGAGTCATTTTCGGCAACTGGGCTGTTCTCAAAAATCATGAAAAGTTCAAAAAAGAGTTTGCCAATCAGCGTCTGGCATGGGTTGCCTACATCGGCGGCAAGCGCGAATCACGAAGATTGCTGGGAGACGTGATTCTCAAACAGCAGGACATACAGGAACAAAGGATTTTCCCGGACGCTTGCGTGACAACGACCTGGACCATTGATCTCCATTACCCGAAAACTCCGCCTCTGGAATGCGAACCCTTTCGTTCAGAGGATCGACATGCGGAAATAAAACCCTATCCCATTCCTTTTCGCTGTTTGTATTCCAGAAATATCGACAATCTCCTGATGGCAGGCAGAGACATCAGCGTCACTCATGTCGCCCTGGGAACTGTTCGCGTG
>JAADGR010000338.1:1062-4325 GCA_013152225.1 Calditrichota bacterium | reverse complement strand
ATTTGAACGGCTTGTTCCAGCCGTCCGCCCATAATTTCTGAAAAAAGGCGGTAGTTGATCGACGTTCGTACTGCGTTTAAAAAAAGACTGATTTCCTCCCGAACCCATCCGTCTTTTAATTTAAAGACTATCAACCACTGACGTTCTGGGCTGTGTACCCAGATGACCGTTGAAACGTGGTCAAAGGCTTTATCGTCGGCAAGAAAAATATGGTTTAGCGGAAGGTCATCGTAAATATAACTGCGATTTTTGAATACCAGTTGAATAGTCTCCGATTCGCGGGGAATCCGGTCGGCCCACACTTTTTTCCCCGCCTTGCTGTTGGGGTAAATGAGGACAAAATCCTCACCGCGAAGTTCGTATATCCGTCCATTGCTGAAATGAAGCCTGTCGCCAAAATTTCTTTGTAACTCGGATAAGATGAAGGGCAGAAAATCTTTATCAGATCTTTCTATTCTTATTTTTGCCAACAGGGCGTCTAATTCTCTGTAAAATGTTTTGGGATCGAGCATCGGTTATTGTCGCTTTTTAGAGTTCATTTTTTCAATCTTTTAGCCCCGGCTTTTTCCGGGGAGAATTTTGTCAAGATTTGCAATATATTAAAAAGATTTGTTACATGCAATCGCCCGGCCTTATTCTTTTCGCAGCATCGGCGCAATGCACCATAAAACAAAAATGACAACAGCAATGATTAGCAATATCCCGTTAAAGAGGAGGAAACGATTCCCCTGTTTAACGAGTTCGGCGGCAGAGGATACGCCAACGAAAATAATGGGCGCCAGCACGTATGCCAGGAGGTTCTTTTTTGCAAAAAGGGCAATCACAGCAACGATCCAGGCAAGGAGCAATGTAACCTGGATTCCAGCCAGCAATAATTCCGCAAATGTATGGGCACTGCCCGGAATGAACGATAAAATCCCGGCGATACCAATCAGGATAATCCAGAGCGGTTTTTTAAAAACGTCATTGAGGACGAAAACAATAGTCCCCAGCATTGCCGGAAACATGATGGATACGAGAATAACATTTTTAAATACCGCCAGGAACGGCAATGCGGAATCCACCGCAACAGGAATCGGCAAAGAATTGATCAATCCTGCTTTTGAAAAGTGAGCCAGGAGCGCACCGTTAAGACGAAAGACTCCGGCAAGACCCAGAGCAGCAATAATACTGATTAGAAAAGCATCCCGGGAAAAGAGTTTTCTGAATGGCCGCGACAGTGTTTGCAAAGATTGCGGGTAGAGCGCCGATAAAAGTCCCAGGGAAATTCCCAGCGCCGCAGCAATAGCAATCGCAGAAATCAAAATGCCGATCAGGGATGTCATTGTGAACAAACTCAGATCAATTGATGTCGAATAACGGCGTTGCATCAACCCCATATTGATTAATCGTTCTATTAAAAACACCAACCCGGCCAGGGCAGCTATAACCAGCGACTTTTTCCAGGCAATGTCCCCAACTCGGGCACTTTTAATAAAGCGAATGATCGCAAATAGCAGAAACATTCCCAGAACAAGAAATCTGAGAACCATGAGAAAAATATTCGCTACCGTTCTCTTTTGCCTTGCCCTTTGCCAGCTTTCCGGCAGTTTGGGAAAAGTGGTAAAAGTTGAAACAACATCTCCCTGCAGCCTGACCATGACACGGTATTTCAATTCCGCAATATTGCGCACATCTCCTTGTTTTGCTTCCCAGATGAATGTATAATCCCGCCGATTCTTGCGTTTTTCAGAGGAAGCCTCCTTCAAGTCCAAATTTTCTACATCAATGGATTGCGACTCGGCGAACTTTGTGGCAATGACAAGGGCGGAATCCTGCGGAATGTCGGCGCCCTCGGCATCTTCTTCAATGATTCGGTCAAATGAGACAAGACTCAAATCTTTGGGATCGAGAAAAACGTTGTATTCTTTGCGCACAAGCGGTTTAAAAAATCGAACACCCCATCGGCTGCCTTTACTTTCTGAAGAATAGAGCTTATTCAACCGTTTTATATCACTGTTCTCCAGAACATATTTTGCCGCAAGACTGTTAAACCTTTCACTGGCATAAACAACAGATTTATATTCCGAGACATCGAAATTACGGGATTGGAGAAATTTAAGCGCTGCACTCCTGGCTTCCTTTTTGCCAGTTGGAAATTTCACAAAATCTCCAAAGCGGTCTGTTTTCAAAAAATAAAATGCGAAAAGCAGCAAACCGACAACGAATCCCGTTGCAAGCCGTTTCCAGGAAAGCCATTGGTAAACCGGCACGTCCGTCTCAGGAGCTTTACTTTTCACCTCCGAGAGGCGCGATGTGCCCTCTGCCTCGTTGGTCAATTCCGTTTCGGGTGAGAACGATTTATTTTTAACATAAGCAACAAGCGCGATAAGCAGGGGAAGCAGCATAATGCTGCCGCCAATAGCCGCGGTGCTGATAAAATAGGGATTTCCCGAACGAAGCAGAACAAGAGCGGTATAAAACGCATCAACAGTATAATGCCAGACCAGGGTTGCCAAAATGCCGAAACGAAGCATGATTATTCCAACGATAATCCCCGTGGTTCCGACTTCCAGCCCGCGGATATAAAAAGGCTGATTGGGATAATTTGCATGAGCGAATCCCCAGATGAATGCCGGGATAATGACCGACAGCCAGCGCACTTTAATAAACTTTTCAAAAAACGAAATGGAGAACATGCGCGAAATAAATTCTTCCGTGACGGCCGGCATAAAACCGATGAGAAGGACGGAAATCCAGGGGAATGCCGTGTTCAGCAGGTTATCGTAAGGAATGTCCTGCGGCGCCCAACCGCCCAGTTTTTGCGAAGTAAGATAGAATACAACCTGGTATGCAGCAAAACCAATTGTCATGGTTAAACCCACGAGAATGGCGATGAACGATTTTTTGGTGCGCATTCCACGCCAGCTCAACATTCTGGTGAGCGATAGTTGATTTTTATACTTTTCTCTGTACAGCGGTTCTGCCGCAGCGGTTAAAAAGAAAATGCCTGCACCGGAAAGCAAAGCGTTCACCAAGTCGATCACAATTTCGCGGAGGATAAAACCGGACAGCGGATCAGTCGTTGCATAATTGTAAAAAGTAACCGGCAAGTCATTGAGATAAGATAAAAACGTCAGCACGGCTGCGACGATGCCGAACCATGCGGCTGTGCGCCAGCGAATATCCCGGTGCCGGGTATAAACAATCAACATGACGAGCATGGCAAAAAGAGTCAGGAAAAGAAAGAAAAAAGAAACATTGGCTGTCGTATTATTTTTAGC
>JAADGR010000338.1:0-947 GCA_013152225.1 Calditrichota bacterium | reverse complement strand
CCTTTTTTCTTCCAGATAAAAGTATGATCCATGCGCTTGGGGCGCTGCTGTGAGGTTTCCTCAACGAATTCCAGGTCTGAAGCTTTTAACCCCATCGTTCGTGTCAAAAAATCCACGGCTATAGACCTGGCCGAATCCGCGGACAAAGATGCTCCCTCCGCTTCTTCCTGAATAAGATGATTGAAAGCAATAAGATCACCGCGAGGCGTTATGCGCACGGAAATTTCTTCCTTTTGCAACGGTTTGTACCATCGGTTGCTCCACCACCACAAGCGAATCGTGCTGCCCATCAGCGTGTTGGCTTTTTCAGCTCCCAGTTCTTTTTCTAAAAATGTTTTTGCCTGGTTATCATAATCAAAGATGACGGAATGTCGATAGCCCTTGTCATCAAAATGGATTTTTTGCAGAAAAGCTTCTGCAATTGCCCGGGATTGAACACGTGTAACTTTGAAATCAATGGATGCCTCGGGAAATGCTTTGTAAAAATATTTGATGACAAAGAGGAGTGAAACCGCAGCAATGAGGATACAGATTACAATGATGCGAAAATCTTTTTTGTTGAGCTTTGTTTCCATGACGGGCACCTCACTTTTTTTGATTTGATCAGAGACCACCCTTATCCGAATAAACCGGAATCAAGATTTTAAAAAATTAAACCATGAATTTCACAAATCACACGAACTGAAAATAGTTTTAATTCATGGCTGTTTTTGAATCAGTGATTTTTTCGGCAGACTTGGATTCTTTCCCCGTTGTCGCCGTGCTTCAAAAAATATCAGCGCAGCAGCGACAGAAACGTTGAGCGAATCCACTTTTCCATACATTGGAATGGAAACGACAAAGTCGCAGTTTTCGCGCACGAGGCGGCGCAGGCCCTTGCCTTCACTTCCGAAAACGAGTCCCATGGGGCCTTGAAAGTCAGCCTGATCGTAACTTTTTTCTCCGGC
>JAADGR010000325.1 GCA_013152225.1 Calditrichota bacterium | reverse complement strand
CGAATCCATGACGAGAATCACATCATAATCTCCGCATTGTACCTGTTTTAATCGGGTAAAATTTACGATATCGATATTTCCCCCGCCTTTATACCGTTCAACCAGGCGTGAAACAATATCATCCTTAAAATCACTGGTTTCTCCGCCTATGAGCAGATCAAACCGGGCATTTTCGTTCACAAAACGCTTTTCCGGGATCTGTCTTGCGCAAGACAGGGTAAACATTAAAACAAAAAGGATACTTGCCGCCATTCGAATGCCGGTTCGATGCATGATTAATTTCTCCTTTTACATTGCCGGTTTTGTAATATTACGACATACGGACACCAAAATTGGGGCCTGCCAAGGCTCAGCATATTTATTATTAAATGATCATGGCACGAATAGCAAGAGTAGCGGCTCCGGGGGTTTTATCACGCCGGATACATCTATTGTTTCAGGCAAAATGTGCAGGTAGTTCATATGAAATTGTGTTTTACCGTCATTGCTTTTAAAAAATATCCTGAATGGAAAGGTAATGAACGGGCCGGTTATCGTCTGGCGGTTATGAGCTATATCTCAAAACGACCCTGATCGCATGCAAATTGCGGCGATTTTACAGATCTAATGAAAATATTATTTTTTCAGGCCGTTATGATACGAAAAAAGGCGCGACTTTGCATCCCCCTGCCCTATGGCCGAGCATGCAAGACGTCTTGCATGCTAACCAAAATTACAAAAATCAGGGAAATCAGGGAGGGTTGGGAATTCTGAGGGACACTATTTCGATCTTAGCATCCGGCAGGTATCCTCAAAAATAAGTAAGGATGTCCCCCGGATTATATGTGGGCTTCACCCCTATTCAGGCATCTCTTGGTTTAAGGATGGGCAGCGGTTCCCATGTAACGAAAGGGGTTATCCGGCGCTTGAACCGGCCCAGATCATCGTAGTGCATGACGTCAAACACATCTTCATCCCGGCTGAAATGCTGGTTAGCCCTGTGCAGCGAGGCGTAAGAGGCAATGATTCCGATGTTGTCCTGAGCAAGAAGCCGTTTTCGAACACCCTCCGGATTGGCGATGGAAATGGGAAGCCTGGCCTCGTGGATCGCCAGGAACATGCGCATTGTCTCCACCATTCTGCCGATAGATTCGCCTCGCAGCTCAACCTTGAAACTCTCTTGCCGGTATGAGGACGGGCGCGAAACGGAAAGGTCTATGTGCGTTGTGTTGCCCCCTCGCTTAATTTCCCACGGGTGCCCACCGCCTCCTCTTTTTGGATGATTGCCGTCGATCCAATCGGCAAACTCCTGCCCGGAAGCCGGGTCTATGTCCAGAAGCCCTTCGTGCCGGCCATCGGCATATCGGCTATACATCTCTCGACCAGACAAAGATTCATCGACTGACTCCTCTTTGCGCTTCCCGGCGATATAGGCGATTCTGCAATACTGGAAATAATCAGATGCTGTCATGGCCGAGGCTTCCATGTTCTTCGCTTTGAGGAAAAAGCCATCTTCGACCAGACACACCAGCTTCCGGGTCCTGCCCTTGCCCAGTTCCTTATCCAGGCGGTAAACATCAGGGAGAGAGGCCCGTATAAGAGCATTGGGGGCGACGCCATATCTGTAACGTAACGGGTACTCGACCTGAATTCGTTTGTTGGCCTTTATCCAGTCTTTCCGGGCAACATCCAGCCATTTTCGCGCGGATACGATTAGTGGTTCCCATGCTGTTGCCAGTTGACGATGGTTTTCAACAGAGTAAAAAGAGGTGCCCATGGAATCCACTAGACGCACGCCTTTTTTCGGTTCAACCTCCAGACTGCCAAGACCGCCGATATGAGTGATGAAGAAGGTTTGATTGTACTTGTTGACATGCAAATGGTTCCATTTTTCCCCCTTGTCCGGAAACAAGATATTCCAAACTCGGTCCAAGGAGGACAACTCGTAGGAGAAATCACTCAACTCCTTCATTAAAGCAAAAGTTGAAGATGTCAGTTCCATCGCTCTTCAGTTCCCATATGTCTCATAGTTGCCTGTTTCTGCCGAAGGTCTGTGATTATATATAGTTACTTTCTATATTCAAATAGTTGTCCCACAATTTTCATTGGTAAAAACATTCTAATTTTACCATATTTTTTATACAGATATTGAAATCCATATTTATGATAGAATTTCTCAACCGACTCGTTGATGCAATCGACCACAACAGCATAAGCATGCATTTGCTGATTGACTTGCCACAAAAACTCAAGCGCTTTTATTAGCGTTATTTTGCCCAATTGTTGCCCCTGAACTTTTTTATTTACTGCTAACTGGGCAATAAGAAAAACAGGAACCGGGTAGTGGGGTAATGACTTTGATGGATTTTGAGGTAATGTTTCTCTTTGGATGGAACTTGGGGCAATCGTATAGAAAGAGCAAATAGAATATTTTTTATTGGCCTGTCGCTCTAAGGCTGGCAAAACCATTGTTTTGCTGACACCGACCTTCAGATGCCTGAAAGCATGCCTTTGTAAAAAGGTGTTTAATTCTACGGAACCACAATCAAAAGTTGTTCTATCGTGTATAGTCTTGTTTAATTCAACAAAGATTTTACCACATTTCATTTAATTCCCTGCTTTCTGGTAAAAGCAGCGGCGTCTGCTAATTTTTTATTTGGTGCTTGCAGATCCTCGCATACTTGGATGAAATTATCAAAAATATCATTTTCAACCATCATGCTTTCATATTGCTGAATGACTTTTGTTGAATTTTCGTCGATCAGCTTGACGATGTACTCAGTTAAGCTCCTCACCCCAAGAAGCGCAGATGCTTTTTCTGCCTTAGCTTTAATGTCAGGACTTAACCTCATATCTAAACGTGCAATTGCCATTATTGACTCCTTTATTTTGTGGGGCAAAATTCTAAAATCCATTCTAAAGATAGCGCATAACGACCACCGTGTCAATCAAATACGGAAAATATCCGTACACGCCCTCCAAAAAGCTTAAACGCCTATTTTTACAATCACATCTTTGAAATCAGACCATCAATTTTAGCGGTCAGTTCATTAAATACCCGATCTTCATCGCCTATAATTGATGCGGAGGTGATCGCGTCCAGGTCATTATACCGGTATTTCCATTCAGGGTCTCCGGCTGTGAAAAGCAGCACCACATTATTGCAATTTTGAGCTTTTTTAAGAAAAGACTTTAAGGAAAAATTAAAAAGAGACCAGGCATGAACCGAATCCATGACGAGAATCACATCATAATCTCCGCATTGTACCTGTTTTAATCGGGTAAAATTTACGATATCGATATTTCCCCCGCCTTTA
>JAADGR010000474.1 GCA_013152225.1 Calditrichota bacterium | reverse complement strand
GTTATGAGTAACGGTGTTGATCTGGATCAGTACTTTGGAGATATATTGCCGTCAAAAAAAAGCGCTGCAAACTATTCCGCTCCCCACATCGCGTTCACCGGAATGATGAATTATCTGCCAAATGTTGACGCGGTTTTATGGTTCAGTAAAAATGTTCTTCCGTTATTGCAAAAGGAAAAGCCCGGTCTCATCTTTTACATCCTTGGCAAAAATCCCGTAGCTAAAGTACGTGCTTTGCATAATCCGGATGATGGAATTATTGTTACAGGATACGTTAAAGATATGAAAGCGAGCCTTGCAGGAGCGGACGTGTTTGTCGCGCCCATGAGAATTGCGCGCGGTATGCAGACAAAGATTTTAGAGGCTATGGCTTGTGGTACACCGGTGGTGTCAAGTTTTGCATCTGCCCGGGGAATCGGCGCAAAAAATGGTGTGGAATTATTGACCGCGGATACCGTCCGAGTATGCAAAACAAATAATTGCTGTTTTGGATGATTTAAAATTTGCTTCCCGTTTGCGAAATAATGCATTTGAATTTCTGAAAAAAAAGTTCAATTGGGAGGCCAATTTGCATATTCTTGATGAGATAATGCAGGAAGAACAAGCTTTTACACAGTAAAAAAAACTTTGCGAATGCAATTGAATCAGATAAAAAGTGGAGGATATTGAATTGAAGGTAGCAATCCTTGCGGGTGGCGTTGGAACCCGTCTCGTAGAGGAAACTGAAATCAAGCCCAAGCCCATGGTTGAAATCGGCGGACGGCCCATACTCTGGCATATTATGCAGCACTATTCTCAATACAGGTATAAAAATTTTGTCATTGCCCTGGGATATAAAGGGGAAGTGATAAAAAAATATATGGTCGACTACTGCTCGTTAAACAGCAATTTGACTGTAAATCTGGCCAACGGCGAAGTGAAAAAACAATTGCATCACGGTGAAGACTGGATGGTTGAATTGATTGATACCGGCATTTCGACATTAACGGGCGGGAGAATAAAGCGCCTTCAACCTTACCTGGAAAACGAAACTTTTATGCTGACTTGGGGAGACGGTGTATCGAATGTGGATTTGGATGCACTGTTAAAATTTCATCGCTCCCATGGAAAACTGGCCACGCTTACCGCAGTTCATCCGCCGGCCCGGTTTGGGCACCTGGACTTTAGCAATGGTCAGGTTTCGGAATTTACGGAAAAGCCGCAAACGCGTGAAGGTTGGATTAACGGGGCGTTTTTTGTTCTGGAACCCGGTATTTTTGATTACATCGAAGGCGATGATACGCAGTGGGAGCGAGGCCCCCTGGAAAACCTTGCCAAAGATGGGCAGCTCATGGCTTATCGTCATACCGATTTTTGGCAGTGTATGGATACTTTGAGAGATAAACGACTATTAGAAAAATTATGGGAAGATGGAACGGCACCCTGGAAAACATGGAGTTAAAAGTGAAAGTATTAGTAACAGGACATAAAGGTTATATCGGCACGATTATGGTGCCCATGCTGTTGGATGCGGGATTTGATGTGGTAGGTCTGGATAGTGATTTATACCAGAACAGTACATTTGGAGAAAACATCAAAAGTGTGCCCAAAATTGTTGAAATTCCTGAAATAATTATGGATATTCGCGATGTCAGTTCTCACGACCTTGCCGGGTTTGAAGCAATCATCCATCTGGCGGGGCTGTCCAATGATCCCCTGGGGAATTTGAATCCTGATTTGACCTTTGAAATTAACCACAGAGCTTCCGTCCGCCTGGCGCAATTGGCAAAAGAAGCAGGCGTCGGGAGATTTATTTTTTCATCTTCATGCAGCAACTATGGCGCTGGCGGAGATGACATGATTGATGAAAACGGTGCATTCAATCCGGTAACACCTTATGGGCGGTCCAAAGTGCGCGTAGAGCAGAATGTCTCGCGTCTGGCGGATGACGATTTTAGTCCTGTTTTTTTGCGCAATGCAACGGCATTTGGCGTGTCTCCCCGTCTTCGCTTTGACCTTGTATTGAATAATCTCGTCGCCTGGGCATGCACAACCGGGCGGATTTTTATTAAAAGTGATGGGACACCGTGGCGTCCCATTGTTCACATTGCGGATATTTCCCGTGCATTCATTGCGGTTCTTAATGCACCGAGAGAAAAAGTTCACAATGAAGCGTTTAATGTCGGTCGGAATGAAGATAATTACCGCATCCGCGATATTGCAAACATTGTCAGGGATGTGGTTCCCAATTGCGAAATTGAATATGCTAAAGATGCCGGGCCGGATAAGCGCAATTATCGTGTCGACAGCAGCAAGATTACGCGCGTCTTGCCGGACTTTCAACCGCAATGGACGGCTCGTAAGGGAGCGGAAGAATTGTATTACGCTTTCCGCGATGCCCGTTTGACACCGGATGATTTTGAAGGGCCAAAGTTTAAGCGGATTGATCATATTAAAGGACTCATCAGTTCGCAAAAACTGGATAATTCATTGCGCTGGACTGTTTCAAAATTGGCAGAACTTGAAGAACTTGCATAAGGAATTCTTAAATGTACGAATTGATTACAAAATGCCGTTCCTGTGGTCATCCTCACCTTGAAACAATACTGGATTTGGGAACAACCACACTGGCGGATGCTTTGTTATGGGAAGAACAACTTGACAAACCGGAAATTACAGCACCATTGCAAGTCGCTTTTTGTCCCAACTGCACTTTAGTTCAGATAACTGCAACTGTTCCACCGGAAATTCTATTTTGCCGCGATTATCCCTATTATTCTTCTGTATCGCCGTCCCTGCTCAGGCATTTTGGTGACAGTGCGCGCGCCATTATTGCTGACCGAAAACTTGATGAAAACAGTCTTGTTGTTGAAGCGGCCAGCAATGATGGATATATGCTCAAAATTTTCAAGGAGCAGGGAATTCCTGTTCTGGGAATTGACCCCGCCGACGGGCCGGTACAAAAAGCAATCGATGCGGGCGTTGATACATTAAATACATTTTTTGAAAAAGACCTGGCGCTCGAGTTAAAAGAACAAGAAAAGCAGGCAGATGTTTTTTTGGCAAATAATGTACTGGCGCATGTCCCGGATTTGAATGGCTTTGTCGAAGGAATTAAAATATTGTTGAAAAACAATGGGGTTGCCGTAATAGAAGTCCCGTACTTGATCGATCTCATTGAAAAGCGCGAATTTGATACCATGTATCATCAGCATCTGTGCTATTTTTCGGTAACTGCTCTCGATAAACTTTTTCGACGACATTCACTTTTTTTGAATGAGGTGCAGCACACGGACATTCACGGTGGATCATTAAGACTTTTTATAGAGCCTGAAGAAAATATCCGATCGTCTGTAAAGAATCTGCTGGAAAAGGAGCGTCAGGGAGGCGTTGCCGATTTATCTTTTTATCACGAGTTTGCAAATCAGGTCAATCAAATTAAAAGTTCTCTTACTGAGATTCTCGATGACCTCAAGAGTAGCGGCAAGCGGATCGTCGGCTATGGCGCAGCCGCCAAGGCGACTACTTTGATGAGTTTTTGTAAAATCGACAAAAAATATCTCGACTATGTTGTGGATTTGAATCCACACAAGCTGGGAAGATATATGGGCGGAAATCAACTTCCGATTCTTTCTCCACAAAAGTTATCAGAGGACATGCCGGATTATGTTTTGATTTTGGCGTGGAATTTTGCCAAAGAAATTATGAAGCAGCAAAGTGAATATGCGGAGCGAGGTGGACAATTTATTGTTCCAATACCATCGCCGCAAATAATTTCATCAACTCA
>JAADGR010000069.1 GCA_013152225.1 Calditrichota bacterium | reverse complement strand
GAACGGATTGCAAGTCTTGTCATGGCGAAAGCAAAACTCCATTGGGATTTTAGTTGTGAAACGATTCATTATTGCATTCATTGTTTTCCATTTCTGTGTGAATGCTTTTGCTCTTCAAAGGCGCAAACCTCTCAGAAATCCCCATGGGAAGATAAAGTTCGAATGTCAGGCGTGTCATTCAACGAATAGTTGGAAGATTGATGTTGCAAAAATGCGATTTCATCATGAACGTACGGGATTCCCGCTTATTGGCGCGCATGCTCAGGTCGATTGCCGAAACTGCCATGAGCACAACAAAACTAAAATGGATGATGAGCACCGCGAGGTGAGGAATTATCAGTATTTAAGCAGCGCATGCTATAATTGTCATCCGAGAGGAAGTGAGTAATCGGTTTGAACATTACGAAATTCAAATTGTACTTTGCGATTTTTTTGACCAGTGCCGCCTTACATGCGGCACCTGAGAAAATGCCGCATAAAAAGATGGACATGGATTGTGAAAAATGTCATAACACCGGCGAATGGGAAAAAGTTAACTTTGATCATTCAAAAACGCAATTCGAATTAAGAGATCGACATGAAGGCGTCCCGTGCACGAGTTGTCATACGATTGAAGATTTTTCACAAGTAAGGAAAGCATGTGATGCGTGCCATCTGGATGTGCATCAAGGCAAGCTGCCGTATGCGTGTGAAACATGTCATTCGCCGGAGAGTTGGAGCGTGTTGGATATTTATAAAGTACATGCCAATACCTCTTTCCCGATATTGGGAGCCCACAGCCGGCTTGACTGCGACGCTTGCCATAGATCTGAGATTGTGGGCGAGTTCTCCAGATTACAGTCCGATTGTTATTCTTGTCATGAAAAGGATTATCGCGAAACAAAAAATCCTGTCCACAGCGATTTTGGCTTTGGACACAGGTGCGAAGATTGTCACGCTTTATTCTCCTGGAGACCGGCGTCTTTTAGTAACCACGATTCTCAATTTCCCATTTCTTCCGGAACTCATGCTGGTGAATGGGAGTCGTGCAATGATTGCCATATCAATCCGGGTAATTATCAGGTTTTTAATTGCTTGAACTGCCATGAACATAGTCGTGCCCAAACCATTGGACGCCATGACGAAGTAAGAGGGTTTAGTTATGATAGTAATTCTTGTTACCAATGCCATCCAACGGGGAGAGCAGAGGGTGATTGAATGAAAAAGAAATTGCAACTTTGGGTTTATCTTTTAATATCATTTGGAAGCCTATGGGCACAAGCGCCCGGAAGCAAATTGGAGATAAAGTACATCTCGTCTGAAAATGTATATGTGAACGCCGGTCGTCTGGAAGGTGCGAATGTCGGCAGCAAATATGCCGTTTTCCGGCGCAACACCAAAATTGCCGATTTGCGCGTTATTTACGTCGGTGACCATTCATCCGCTTGCAAAATCATGACGAAAACCATGAATTTAAAAGTGGGCGATACTGTGATACTTTTGACGAAAGCGGCCATTAAGAAAATTAAGATTCAGAAAGAGCAAAAGTCGCGCAAGACTGTTCGCCGGACAAAAAAAACGGGCAGCGTACGGTCAATGCATAAGGCAAGAGTGAGCGGAAATGTTTCATTTCAATGGTACCACATTGAAGACCTTTCCTCTTCACATTTTAATTTTGATCAGCCTGGTATGCGCCTTAATTTTAAAATCAGAAATATGTTTAATAAAGACTATAATTTCCGTGTTAAAACGAGAAGCCGCTACAATAAAAGGGTTCGCAGGTTTAGCAGCGATATTCCTAAAGATGAATGGCGCAATAGGATTTATACGGTATCTTTTAGTTATGACAATAAAAATGCACTTTTTAATTACAGGATTGGTCGGATTATTTCAAATGAAATGAGCGGCATTGGCTATATTGACGGCATTTTACTGCAACAAAATTTGACCTCGCATTTCAGGTACGGCCTCTTTGGCGGAACACAGCCGGAATGGCACTATTCCAACTATCAGGCTTCTTTGCAAAAATATGGTGCCTATCTGAATTTCAGCAAAGGAACTTTTCAGCATCGTCGATATGAAGGGACTATTGCCGCTGCCGGTGAGTATCATGGCTCCACAGTTAGCCGCGAATTTTTATACTTTCAGAATAACTATTTCTCCGGCCCATTGAACGTTTATCAAAGTGCAGAACTTGATTTGAATCGAAAGTGGCGAAAAGAAAAATCCGGCCAGGATGTATCGTTGACGAATCTTTATATCACCTCCAGTTATAGAATTGCCCGGAATGTTACCGCCGGCATGAGTTATGATAATCGTAAAAATTATTATACCTACGAGATTCGTTCAGTTGCGGACAGCTTGTTCGATGATGCGATGAGGTATGGTCTTCGCGGCAACATCAACTTGCGTTTGCCGATGCAAATGAATTTCTTTGCTAATTTTGGCATGAGAAAAAGAAGCGCCGATAAGCAAAATACTTTTTCTTATGCCGCTGGAATGAATAAAAGCAATTTATCACCTCAAAGATTATTTGTGAGCCTGTTTGCCTCCGGTTTTTCCAATTATTATGCAAACGGTTATCATTTTTCAGCTAGACTCGGCAAGCATTTCAGAGCAGGCCATAGCTTGAGTGTATCTTTTGGTAATTATTATTATAGTCTGAAATCAAGCAACAGTTCACGGCTGAATCAATGGGTTCGGGTCAATGCTACGCTCCAATTTTTTAAACATCTCTATTTTTTAGAAAACTACGAATACGTTTGGGGCGCGGATGCACCGGGGCATCGAATTTTCACGGAAATTGGCTACAGGTTTTAATATTCAGATGGATAAATAAAATGGAATCAATGGTTATCTGGTCGGCAGGAGGGCTTTTAGTGCTGTTTATTTTTGTCCCCTATCTCCTCAAATTCCGCAAACAGCAAAAAGCCGATATGGAAAGAAAAAATAAAGCCATTGCTTTGGGAGCGGATAAGCCGATAGCGCAATATCCACAAATAGATGTTATGCGATGTATAGGATGCGGTGCATGTGTAAACGCCTGTCCTGAAGGAGATGTCCTTGGCATCGTCTATGGAAAAGCGACAGTAATTAATGGCTTGAAATGTGTGGGGCATGGCCGCTGTGCGGAGGCCTGTCCCGTTCAGGGCATCAAAGTCGGTTTAGGCGATATAAAAAAACGCGACGATATTCCGGTGATGGATAGGTTTAATGAAACAAACATTCCCGGAATCTTTATTGCAGGGGAACTGGGCGGACTTGCTCTCATTCGCAATGCAATTGCACAGGGTCGGCTTGTCGGTAAAAGAATCGCAAATACATTAGAGCATTCAGTGG
>JAADGR010000190.1 GCA_013152225.1 Calditrichota bacterium | reverse complement strand
TATTTTAATGATAATATTTTTTTAAATTGTGGCGTCATTTTTTCGACGAATTTATTTCCTTTTTTAACAATCAAAAAGACAGCAAGTTCCTCTTTTTGCGCCAGGTCGTATCCTTTTTGCGGACCCAGGACATCAATAGCCGTTGCCATGGCATCCGCGACCATGCAGGAATCGTGGATAACGGTAACGGAAGCCAGGTGATGGGTGATGGGTCTGCCCGTGGTTGGGTCGATTGTGTGCGAATAGCGAATCCCGTCTTTTTCAAAATAGTTTCGGTAATCCCCGGACGTTGCCACGGCCCGGTTGGTCACGGAAATAATCTTTTCAATATCGTTCGGATCTGCCGGTGATGAAATGCCGATTCTCCAATCAGCCCGCTTTTGGTTTAAGCCACGTGCTCTGATTTCTCCGCCTACTTCCACGAGGTAATTTGTAACCTGTAATGAATCGAGATAGTCGGCAACTTTATCTACTCCATAGCCCTTGGCAATAGCAGACAGGTCGCAATAAATTTTGGGATTCAATTTTTTCACAGCAGGAGGATCAGCCCGTAATAAAAGCTTTTGGTAGCCGACATTCGCCAGGCGCTTTTCTATTTCGTTTTCCGAGGGAATGGTATTCTCTCTGTTCTTCTCCGGGCCAAAGCCCCACAAATTAACCAACGGCCCGACGGTGATGTCAAAGGCGCCATCTGATTTTTTGCTCGTTTGCATGGCGTACCATAAAACTTTATAAAGCTCCGGCGAAACGGGAATCCAGTCAGTCGCTCTGTTCCGATTGAGACGGGAAATTTCAGAATCCTGAATATATGTGGACATTTTTTGGTTCACGCCGTCAAGAACTCTCTGAACGCCCCGTGGGAATAGATCTAAATTGTGAGCATTCACATCCTTTTTGACAATTTTGACATTGTAAAATGTTCCCATCGTGAGGCCATCAAGCGTGACAAGCTCATCGCGGTTGGCGGAACAATAAAAGAAGGAAAAAAAGAAAAGGAGAAAAATCGGAAGGAAATATTTACATCGGTTGCTCATTGTGCTTCGGTATTTTTATTTGTGGTTTTATGTTAAAAAATCTCCCGCAGGTTCATAAAATGCCGGGGAAACTTTTTTCCCCTTTCGATCCATTCAATATTTGATCGTTTTGTAAACCTGTGGGAGGTTGAAATGCAAAAGTCCGTAATAACCGGCAACAGAAGCCGGCTATTTCTTTTTCCATCGCCAATTTTCATAATACTCCCAACTCACCATGGCATTCAACTCGTGCAATTCTTCGTCTTTTTCCTGAAGGCTGGCTCTCATCACATCGCCGGGAGAAATGAGGCCGATATATTCGCCATCTTTTTCGATCAGTAAATGGCGAACACGCCGTCCGAGATATATGTCGGCGAGGTTATAAATAGTGTCATGCGAAGGCGCGCTGATGAGATCGGTTGTCATATAATCAGCAATTTTTGCGGTTTTGGGATCGAATCCCTCATCCATTACATTGCGCAACAGATCGCGTTCCGTCCACACACCAACTATCTTGTCATCTTTTTTGACAAAAATCGCACCGAGTTTATGCTCGTTCATAATTTTAAGAGCTTCGTAAAGCGTTGCATCTTCCGAAACAGTCAAAATATTTCGATC
This sequence comes from Calditrichota bacterium, assembly GCA_013152225.1. Classification (GTDB taxonomy): domain Bacteria; phylum Zhuqueibacterota; class Zhuqueibacteria; order Residuimicrobiales; family Krinioviventaceae; genus Hydrothermomicrobium. Next base: position 15,975 of record JAADGR010000190.1, on the reverse strand, counting down.
TTTTTCGTCGAGAATTTCTTCTGCGGTTTTCATCGGCTTTTCCTCATAATAAAATTCTTACAGCTTTAATAATTGTAACGGATTTCTTTTACAGTCTATTCCTCAATCTCTATCCGCCAAAATCATCAAACATAATATTTTCCTGCTCCACGCCGAGATTGTCGAGCATATTCAAAACTGCCGAATTCATCATCGGCGGCCCGCAAAGGTAATATTCACAGTCTTCGGGGGCAGGATGGTCTTTGAGATAATGATCATACAAAACCTGATGAATGAAACCCACATAGCCTGTCCAATTATCTTCCGGCATGGGTTCGGACAAGGCAATGTGCCAGCTAAAATTTTCATTTTCTGCAGCGAGCATATCAAAATCTTCCTGGTAGAAAATTTCGCGTTTGCTGCGTGCACCATACCAAAAAGTGATTTTGCGTTTGGAATGTAGCCTTTTCAATTGATCGAAAATGTGCGACCGCATCGGTGCCATGCCGGCACCACCGCCAATAAAGACCATTTCATTGTCGGTATCTTTGGCAAAGAATTCCCCATAAGGACCGGAAATTATTGCTTTATCACCCGGTTTCAGATTGAATATATAAGACGACATTTTCCCGGGCGGGACGTTCGGCTTGTTGGGTGGGGGCGAGGCAATTCTCACATTGAGCATGATGATCCCTTGTTCTTCAGGATAATTTGCCATTGAATAAGCGCGAACAGTGGGTTCATCCACCTTGCAAACGAATCGCCACATATTGTATTTATCCCAGTCAGCCCGGTATTCCTCATCGATATCGAAATCTTTGAACGAAAGTTCAAAAGGCGGTGCTTCTATTTGAATGTAACCACCGGCGCGAAAATCGACAGTTTCACCTTCCGGAAGCTCCAAAATAAGCTCTTTGATAAAAGTCGCAACATTCTTGTTGGATCGAACTGTACATTCCCATTTTTTAACTTCAAAGATTTCCGCAGGAACTTGCAGTTTCATATCATCTTTAACGGCGACCTGGCAGGCAAGTCGATAACCTTCCCGAACCTCGCCACGCGTCAATGTCGATTTTTCAGTAGCCAGAACACTTCCGCCTCCTTCTTTGACGATCACTTTACATTCACCGCAGGTGCCCTGACCGCCACATGCCGAAGGAAGGTAAATGCTCTGATCCCCGAGAGCAATAAGCAGTTTTCCGCCTAACGGCAGATCATACGTGTGTTCGGGATCATCATTGATTACAATTTTAGCATGTCCACTGGTAACGAGCTTGGACTTGGCGAACAAAATAATTACAACCAGCACAAGAACAATCAGCGTAAACATAAAAACGCCGATGAGTATGAGGTTCAATCCTTGCATTGAAAAAGTCCTTTACAATTGAATTCCAGAAAACACCATGAATGCGATTGCCATTAATCCGACTGTTATAAATGTGATCCCAAGTCCCCTGAGACCGGGCGGGACGTTACTGTACTTCATTTTCTCACGAATTCCGGCGAGCGCGATGACTGCGATCGCAAAGCCCAATCCGGAACCAACGCCGTAAACCAGACTTTCAGGAAACGTATAATCTCTTTCAACCATAAAGAGAGAACCGCCAAGGATAGCACAGTTGACGGTAATCAGAGGAAGGAAAATTCCTAAAGCATTATAAAGTGAAGGAACATATTTGTCGAGCGCCATTTCCAAAATTTGTACCATTGCTGCGATAACGCCGATATAGGTAATCAAACCCAGAAACGTCAAATCAAGGTCCGGCAAGCCCGCCCAACTCAACGCCCCTTTGACGAGGACATAATGGTAGATCAAATTATTCACAGGAACGGTGATCGCCTGCACAACAACAACAGCTATTCCCAGGCCAATGGCTGTCTCCACCCTTTTGGACATTGCAACAAAAGTACACATCCCCAGGAAAAAGGCAAGGGCCATATTTTCAATAAATATAGACTTTATAAACAAACTGAGATAATGTTCTAACATATTTTACTCCTCCTCTACCTGCTCTGGCTTCCAGGTTCTGATAGCCCAAATCAATAATCCAATGAGAAAAAATGCACTCGGGGGCAGAAGAAACAGACCGTTGGGCACGTACCATCCACCGGCCGTATTTACCGGCAATACCGTCATGCCAAGCAATTTACCGGAACCAAATAATTCTCTGACGAATCCAACAGCCAGCAGAACAAAACTATATCCCAGGCCGTTGCCGATTCCATCCATAAAACTCAGCAAGGGTGGATTTTTAAGGGCAAATGCTTCGGCACGTCCCATAACAATACAATTTGTAATAATCAAACCGACGTAAACGGATAATTGTTTACTGATATCAAATGCAAATGCCTTGATAATCTGGTCTGCAATAATAACAAGGGAAGCAATGATCGTCATTTCAACGAGAATTCTTATGCTGCTGGCAACGTAATTACGGACAATGCTCACAGCAAAATTAGAAAATGCAACGACAAAAGTAACCGCCAAAGCCATTACGATGGAGGTTTCCAGTTTTGAAGTTACGGCAAGCGCCGAACAAATGCCTAAAATCTGGTACATGATCGGGTTATCATTAAAAATAGGATCTAATATGACCTTTTTATAATTACTCATTTTACCCTTCCTCCCTTAGTTTTGTCAGAAAGGAATTATAACCATCAGCACCCAGCCAAAATCTGACCAGATTATTCACACCTCGAGTGGTGAGGGTTGCACCGGACAAGCCATCCACCTCACTATTGGCTTTTGGACTTGATTTATCCACTTTGCCTTTGATGACCTCGATGATCAGCCTGCCATTTTTGTCATAGGCTTGTTTGCCTTTCCAGAGTGCTTTCCAGCGCGGATTGTCAACTTCCCCGCCGAGCCCGGGCGTTTCGCCTTGCTCGTAGAATGTAAATCCTTCGACGGTTCTCAAATCTTTACCCAGGGCAATAAGACCATACATGGTCGACCAAAGCCCTTTACCATAAACCAGAAGAATGACTTTTTGAATACGACCGTCTTTCTTTACTTCATAGACAGGCATATATTTCGGCATTCTTTTGATTTTGGCAATATCTTCCTTTGCCGGAATCGCTTGCCCGTATTTCGGGTCGTTTGCCATCGTTTTAATATCAAATGCATCCGGATTCAACTTGTCCGTGTATTTATCTTTTGGAACAGCTTCGCCGGTTGCCAGATTGATAATATACGTCTGCACTTTTTCTTTGAATGTTTCTTCGACGTTAGATTTATCCGTCAAAAGATCGCCTGCAGCGAGAATGTTTCTCAACTTTTCCACTTTTCTATTGGTTTCCTGTCTTCCATGCAGGGAAACCGCAGCGGTTGAAACAAGAATGGAGCAGACGAGGCAGACACCGAGAGCGACGATGAGGGTCCTGCTTGTACTTTCATGCGGCATCTCTCAACAGCCTCCTTTTAATATTTTTGTTGATATAAATTTTGTCGATTATCGGAGCAAAGACATTCATGAACAGGATCGAGAGCATCATTCCTTCCGGAAACGCCGGATTGACCACGCGAACAAGGACAACAAAAATTCCGATGAGCAATCCATAAATGATCTTCCCCTGGTTCGTATAGGCCGCGGTAACCGGGTCGGTGGCCATAAACACTGCACCGAAAGCAAAGCCGCCGAGGACAAGGTGCCACATTGGTGAAACCTGGAACATCGGATTTGTAGAACTGCCGACGACGTTGAAAAAGAGCGACATGCCGACCATTCCTACAAGGATACTCAACATGATTCGCCATGAACCGATGCCGGTTGCTATGAGCACGAACGCACCAAAGAGGCAGGCAAGCGTCGATGTTTCGCCCATGGAACCGGGGACAATACCAAGAAAGGCATCTTTCCAGGCAACAATGTGTGGCGTTGCCGATTCCGCCAGTTTCGCAAGCGGTGTCGCCCGACTCAGGCCGTCCACTGCAACCCAAACTTTATCGCCGGAAATTTCCGCCGGGTAAGCAAAAAAGAGAAAGGCGCGCGCAACCAAAGCGGGATTAAGAATGTTCATCCCGACGCCGCCAAAAACTTCTTTTCCGATGACAACACCAAAGGAAATGCCGACCGCAACTTCCCACAAAGGAATGGTGGGTGGTAAAATGAGCGGAAAAAGAAGGCTGGTTACGAAAAAGCCCTCATTAATTTCATGTTTTCGAACGACGGCAAATAAAACTTCCCAAAAGCCGCCTGCCGCCAGTGTTACAATATAGACAGGGAGAAAGTATAGCGCACCGAAAAGCATGTTTCCCAAAATACTGTGTGGATTAAAACCAACGCCAAGCCACGAAATAGCCGCTGCCTGCCAGCCATGGCCTGCAGCTTCACCCAGCTTTGCGATAGCGAGATTTGCCTGCAGTCCGGTATTGTAGAACGCCATCAGTACCGCAGGAATGAGAGCATAAATGACCGTCATCATCATCCGTTTAAGATCCAAAGCATCGCGGATGTGTGAAGGACCAGGCGTCACTTCCCCTGAAGAATAAAGAAGCGTATCTATCGCTTCAAACAGGGGAAAAAGTTTTTCAAACTTGCCCCCTTTGGAAAAGTGTTTTTCCTGCTTGTCAAGAAAGTTTCGTAAGAATTTCACTATCCTTCCTTTTCTATTATGGTTAAATTCCTTCGCAACTCTGCGCCGTGGTCAATTTTAGAGGGGCAAACGTACGTACAAAGAGCAAGGTCTTCTTCATCGAGTTCGAGGCAGCCGAGCTTTTCCGCCTCTTCGACGTCATCGACCGCCAGGGCACGCAAAAGAAAGGTCGGCAAAATATCGAGAGGCATGACTTTTTCATAGCTGCCAACCGGAACAATAGCCCTTTTCCCTCCGTATAAAGCTGTATTGAAATTGAATTTTTTGTGAGGACTTGTAGAGGAAAGTAATACTTTTTTAACTGAATAGAGATTAACGCCGGGATCGAGCCATCCCAGGAATTCTCTTTTTCTTCCTTCCGGCAAAACGGAAACCTGCTGATGATAACGTCCCAGAAATGCCGTTTCGCCCGCAGCCTTGAATCCCGACAACACGGAGCCGGAAACAACACGATTATCACCGTCTTTTAATTCGCCTGCGGTCAGGTCATCCAGAGATGCACCGATTCGCGTTTTTACCAGACGTGGATTTTTCACTGCCGGGCCTGCAAGTGAAACGATTCGATCTACATTGATTTTCCCTGCTGTGAACAAAATACCAATAGTAACCACATCCTGTGCGCCGATCGTCCAAACCGTCTTGCTTCTGCCAACAGGATCGAGAAAATGTATGTGAGTGCCAACAAGACCTGCCGGGTGAGGACCGGAGAATTCGTTCACCGAAAGAGAATTTAAATCAAAAGTTGGAATATTAGTCCCGGCCGCTTTGCAGAGGAATACAGTTCCATCTGTGAGTTTGGAGATGACATTCAATCCATTCTTAAAATAATTTTCATTGCCTTCGAGAATCTTTTCTACTGATGGAGCCAGAGGATTGGTGTCCATCGCGGTCACAAAAATGGAATGAGGGACGCCCTCAGGTTCTGCCACTTTGCTGAAAGGCCGGGCCCGCAGCAACGGCCACATTCCTGATTCAATCAATTCTTTCTTGATTGAATTTCGATCAAGGTCATTTAACTGATCTTCGCTATAAGAATCAAAAGTGATCTCATCATTTCCTTCCAGTTCGATGACAATGGAAAGAAATTTTCGTTTTGCACCCCGATTGATTTCAACAACTTTTCCTGAACCCGGAGAAGTAAATTTTACACCGGGCATTTTTTTGTCCGTAAAGAGTAGTTGACCCAGCTTGACTTGATCGCCAATCTGAACCATCATTGTCGGCTTCATGCCCACGTAATCATCGCCAAGAAGTGCGACTCTATTAACAGACTGCCCCTGATCAACCTGTTGGACAGGCTCCCCGGCAATCGGCAGATTCAGCCCTTTCTTGATATGAATTGTTCCCATGCCTTCCTTTCCTGGTATTAAAGTGCTTTTTAAAATCTAAAAGCTTGACCATCACAAACGTCAAGTCAGGGTTCAATTTTCATAAAAAATTAGATGTAATATAATACATTCTATTAAGAATCTCAAAGGTTTTTTTCGAGCATTGCCTTGCATCATTGAAAGCAATTTGCTATATTTTGGTCATTTCAAAATGACAGTCCGTTCCAATTGCAAGGAGAATAAAATGAACCCGTCCGTTGCAGAACTTTTGGTAAATTCAGCAAAAAAGACACCTGATACTATTGCTGTTCGTTTTCAGGGGGAGAGCACAACGTACGCCGCCTTGGATGCAGGCAGCAACAAAATTGCGCATGGTTTGATGAATAAGAGCATTGGCCGCGGCGACCATGTTGCACTTTATTGCATCAATTCCCCTCATTTCATGATGTCGTATTTCGGAATCTTAAAAGCGGGTGCAACGGTTGTTCCCATCAACTTGCTGCTCCATCCGGAAGAAGTACAATTTTTGTTAAACGACTCGGAAGCGAAAGCGCTCATCTATCACCAGGTCACGGACAAAGCTGTTGTGGCAATAAAGTCCGGTCTGCAATCCGTAAAAAATTTCATTGCCATTGGAGAAACATCTCTTGAAGAGGCGGACTCTTTTAGCAGAATGATGTCCGAAGAATCGGATGATGCCGTTCTCGTTCTGCCGGAAAAAAAAGATGCTCTTGCAGCGATTCTCTATACCGGAGGAACCACAGGCCTGCCAAAAGGTGCCATGCTGATGCACACAAATCTTTTGGCCAACGCTGCATCCGTGGCGAAAGCTCTGAAACTTGAAGGCCATCAGGACAAATTTCTTACAGTCTTGCCCATGTTCCATTCTTTTGGCGCTACGGTTGGATTTTTGACACCCATATCGCACAGCGCAACAGTTATAGCAGTCCCACAATTCGCCCCCGAAGCAACTTGCAAAATCATCCAGGAAGAGAAGGCAACTGTTTTTATGGGCGTTCCCACCATGTATGCGATGATGGCAAACTTGTCGAAGGAAAGTCGATACGATCTCAGTTCGCTGCGGTATGGTGTTAGTGGCGGTGCGGCATTACCTGTTCCCGTGCTCGAAAATTTTGAAAACCGCCATGGTGTGCCCATTTATGAGGGATATGGCCCGACCGAATGTTCACCCGTATTGACCGTGAACCCGATCGGCGGAAAACGAAAAATCGGCTCCGTCGGTTTGCCGATTCTCGGCGTTGAACTGAAAATCATGGATGATGAGGGGAAGGAATTGCCCGTCGACACGGTTGGCGAAGTGTGCGCCAAAGGCGCTAACATCATGAAGGGCTATTTTAAACGCGAAGAAGAGAGTAAGAAATCATTTCACGGTGAGTGGTTCCGCACCGGTGATTTGGGGAAAATGGATGATGAACACTATTTTTATATCGTCGATCGCAGCAAAGATTTGATCATTGTTCATGGAATCAACGTCTATCCGCGCCAGGTTGAAGAAGTGATTTACAAACACCCGGCAGTTGCCGAAGCAGCCGTTATTGGAATACCGGACGATTTTCACGGCGAATTGCCCAAGGCGTATGTGGCCCTGAGAGAAGGCTATGACCTGAAACCCCAGGACATTATCAAGCATTGCCGCCAGCATCTTGGCAAATTTGAAATTCCGCGTCGCGTCGAATTTCTCGACAGCTTGCCGAAAAGCGGTGCGAATAAAATTTTAAAAAGAAAGCTGCGCGAGATGGAGATCGAGAAAAAGAAAGAGATGAAATAGGTCAAGCCTGTTGGAAAACCCCGAAGGTTCCGCGACAGCGGATGATCGGGGACACTATTCCCACTAACCCACCCCGTCCTGATGCAGCCAGGCCATGGGCCAGCGCCACTCTTTGCCATCATCGGTTCTAACAACAATTCTTACTGAATTGCGCCGCATCGTGCGCACGATGGTAACGAATTGCCCCGTATACTTTTGCGAGGAGTCGTAACTCACCACGAGTTTTGTCCCGGGTGCAAGGGCACGAAGTTTTTCAAAGTGGTGCAGTTTTTTTTCAATGTATTTTTTCTTTTGACGCCTGTTTGTATTTAAGGCAATACCGGTAAAAACATTTTCCCAATTGATCTGACCTTTAAGCCCGCCGGTTCGCACAAAATCCATGGGGTTCAAAACAGCGGAAAAATTGATCGTCTTCTTTTTCAGCTTTTTCTTTTTCGTTGCTAATTTTTCGCTTTGCACTTTGAAGCCCAGATCTGTCACCCTCTTCAAAGCCCATTTGTTCGCCCCGTTTTCACCTTCTCCCGGATGGAACCCGAAATGAAATCGCCGATAATGATGCAGCTCATGAGCAAACAGATGTGCCAGATGATCATTGAAAGCAAAATATCGATGTTTCCATTTGTATTGATCTTGTTCCTGTGATGGATAAAGTGCGGTATTATCACGCAAATGCATACGTATAAGCTTGAAATGGCGTGGTAAATCCCGCGGTGTGAAGAAACGCGAAAAAACACGCCATTTGCCGCGAACGGGTTTGAAATGCGCCGGAGTTAGCCATGATCTCACATAGGCCGTGCCGCCGGTCCAGCGGCTGTTGTGCGTCAGGTACAGAACAACGACCAGATCACTCGTATCCGTACCGTCAGCAACTTTTTGCAAAGTTGCCTCTATTTCATCTTTATGGAATTCAGGTTTTTTTGCACTCTCCGGAGGAGCAAATAAATAAAACTTCATAATCTTATCAGCGAATCGTTCTGCCGAATGGTGTGAGCGCCAGAGTCGCCAGTTTTGCATGTTGTTTGGCAAAGGGAATACCGATGATCGTTAAGGCAAAAAAGACGGCCAGGATCAAATGTGTGGCACAAATCCACAGGCCGCCGACGAAAAACCAGATGATATTGAAAAGCGTGGTCAGAAATCCCGATGAAGTTGGTTCGGTGACAATTTCGCGGCCAAACGGGAGCAAAGCCAATATGGCCAGCTTAAAACTTTGGATACCAAAGGGGATGCCGATTATGGTTAAACACAAAGCAATCCCACCGAGCAGGTATTCCATAGAAATCAGAATCCCGCCCAAAAGAATCCATAAAACATTGCCGAGAAGACTCATGAGATTATTCCTTTTGCAAATATTTTCAAGACACCAATCAACAAGCCTGGTTTTTGCCGCACCCTGAAAATAATTCGGAGACAGGAAAAAGGAGGCCGAAGACCGGAAAAGCTGCTAATAAAAAATGAGACATTGAATTGAAATATAATAATCTTTGGGAAAGAATTCCACTCAAAGTTGCGCTTCAGTAAGGATATTTTTTAACAGAAAAAGTAACAAGGAAAGTGTTTTTGCAGACCAGTTCTTAAAGGTGCAGGGAAGTTTCTGAAAAAAGCTTCCCTGTACCTCTATTCCACCTGTATTTCACCGCAACAACGTCAATCTTTTTGTTTCCACAAAATCCCCGGATTGCAGCCGATAAAGGTACACCCCGGCCGTTGCTTGTTTTCCGTTTTCGTCCAGCCCGTCCCATTGCATACTATGACTCCCGGCTTTCAAAGATGCAGATAATAGTGTGCGTACATGCTGGCCGAGCAAATTAAATATCTCAAGCTTTGTATATCCATCCTTTTTCATGCTAAAATCGATCTGTGTCGTTGGATTGAACGGATTCGGGTAGTTCTGTTTTAATTGATATTGAAAATCAACATGACCGATGGACTCTACTGCCGAGGTCGGATAGACTTTGAACTTGCCGTTATGATACTCGACTTCAAGCGGATGATGGAGGCTGTCCGTTACAATGATTTTTAGAAACAGCAAATCAACAACACTGTTCAAAGGCGCATCGGGCGAAATGGAATAACTGATTTGCATGATTTTGCCGGTATCTGCAGGAATTGTTTGTGCGGAAATCAAAATCAGAGTAAGGTAGCCGTCATAATCTTCAGGATTATAGGCGACATCAAAGTCCTTCGCTCTGCCCACAGTCCAGACGGTATCGGGGGACATGTAATGCAGCGTATCCGCTATTTGCAATTGCACGCCCCGCACCGGAACGGAATTGTCCAGATAAATCGAAATGACGTTATGAGATGTTCCGGGGCCACCCGCGCCGGAACTCAGCTTTAAATAATTTTCTCCGGCAAAAGAAACACCGATAAGGCCCATTAAAACAAAAAAGACGATTCGTTTCATAAGAATACCTTCTCGATATATACTTATAAGGGTTAGTTTGTAACAATACTCTAACCATGTCATTGCGAGCGAAACGGAGTGGAGCGAAGCAATCTCATGCTTAACAGGCAGTTATGAGATTGCTTCGTCGTTCGTTCGTCATTCCTCGCAATGACGAGTATTTGTTACATTTTAACCATTAACAATTATAGTTATCTAGGGAAAAACGATATCAAATACCTGCAGAGTATCAAAAAGATCGATATCGCCGTCATGATCCATGTCGCCGGCCAGCAAATCAAAGTTGGACATAGGGATGCCGGTGCCCATTGTCAGTTCAACCAAGCGATCAATATCCAACTGATCTATAATGCCGTCAGGGGCTCCGCCCGCTCCGGTAACATCGCCGGAAAGAACGTATTGAAATTGCCCGTGAACCAGTTCAGGCACGACGAGATCGCCATCGGCATTACTTATCTGCGTTTCGGATAATGTCATCGCCGAGGAGGATCCCAAAAATGTCGGATTGCCATCCGGCTTGATGTCATAAATAATTTGCACTATCGCTCCATTCCCGACCGGAATGACCGCGCCGGAAAACGAAACGAGGATTACAGAAGCGGCGCCATTGGTATCTTTCAGCATGGCATCGAAAGAGGATGCCCGCCCAACAGGTGTAACGGCCGTGGCGATCAGAGAGTCCGGCACATCATTCAATTTGAAAACAACCCCTCGCACGTTCGTTTGATTATTCAACCACACATTCACAATATTGCCGGAGCTTCCCGGCTCCCCGCTGGCATCCTGTACTTTTAATGTAACGAGCGCGGAAATCGTAAAAGTATCATCGCTCATGTCGGTCGGCAAACCGTCAATATCCGAAACTTTGATGAGTGCCTGCTCGGTAACTTGTGCCGGAACGGTCCAGGTGTAGCTGCCGTCGTTGGGCGTGCTTGCGGTAATCAATGTCCACGTGACGCCGTTATCCGTCGAGTATTCGATTTTAATATTGGCAACGATACTGGTCGCATACCAGGTAATATCCTGGGTTGTATTAATAATCCAGTTCTCTCCGCCATTGGGCCCCAGCAGCGTAACCTCTTCCGTTTCCGGCTCGATCTCAAAATTTGAATCGCTCACGTCGGACGGGATTCCGTCCGTAGCATCCGAGATACGAATGAGACATGTTTGCGACGGCGCATTGGGAATCGTCCAACTGTATGAACCCGTATTGCCTGTAGAAGAAACGATTGGCGCCCAACTGGTGCCGTCATCTGTCGAAAGTTCAATCTTGATGCTGCCGCTAAAATCTGATGAACTCCAGGTGATATTGTGAACAGAGTTTACCGTCCATACTTGTCCGCCATTAGGCAATGTCAAATCGATGGTAGCTGCACGCAGCGTAAAATCATCGATATCGTTGTTTCGGTCTCCATACAAAATCACGCCGGCGTACTTTACACTGCCGTTTCCATAGATTTTGTTTGCATCCGTAACACGGCCATCAAAAGTTCCATTGATGTAAAAATCAAAATGATGGCCTCCCGCACTGGTACTGGCAACAACTTTGATGACATCGCCGGGTGTTGCTTTTGGCCGTGTCCCGGGTGTCGTATCCAAAATTGTTCCGCGCTGAACCACACCATTGACAAGCGGATGCAAATAGATATCATCATTTCGGCGCATAACAAAATAGCCGGTGGCGTCGGTGTTGCTGGAATTAAGAAAGATTGCTATTCCTCCCGAATTCGCGCCTTCGGCATCGCCGCCTGCAGCCCAACGGAAAGACACTTCTGTCGGATTAACTACGGCATTGTATACTGCTAAATATCCCCAGGATTGTGTGGTAGCCGTATTTGATAATGCATTCGACACAATCTGATATTCCGGGTCCGCGGTCCAATTTGGCCCCAGCGCGCTCCGGTTAAAATTATCCACAATCGTTCCGGCATACACATACGCAGTGGATGCCGCGAACAAGAGGATAATAAACGTTAAAAAAAGTTTATTGATTTTCATATCTATGCCCTCGATAATTGATTTCACAATTCATGACTATTTTAAAACAGCGAGCTTTTTAGTTATGACAACATTCCCTGTCGTCAAACGATAAAAATAGACGCCCGTTGAAATAATGTGTCCCGATTCATCCGTTCCATTCCATAAAGCGGAATATTTGCCTGGTTGTTTTTTTTGATTTACCAGCGTCCTGACCAACTGCCCCTGTGTGTTATAGATGGCCAGCGTAATATTCGCTTCACCCGAGTTCACATTCGGCACGTCATAAAATATTGTCGTTGACATGTTAAACGGATTCGGACTGTTTTGGTAAAGGGCAAACGACTCGGGAACTGTCGAGTTATCGAGGGTACTTTGGCCAAAATATGCCTCCAGCTTTCCGGCCTTTTCCGTGCCCGCCAAAGCATTTTCAATTTTTATTGGCCCGGATTCCACAGTGCGATCTTTTACGGTTACCGGCAGAGACAATATTTGCCCCTCGCCCATGGGAATCATCGTTCCGTCAGTACTCGCCAGAAGAAGAGTAAGCTTGTTCTTTGCAATTTTGCTGACCAGTCGCATATTATGTGCAAGCGCCGTGGTCTTTGGCGGCTGAATTTGATACTTTTCCTGATCAATATCAAAAACGAGCTGCAGACCGCTCACAGGGGCGGAAGACTTTATGTAAACAGGTAATTCGGTGGATCCGATAAAGTCATCAGGAAGTGAAGGCATATCAATACGCACGCTTCCCATTGTTTGCGATGCATCAGAGACAACGGGATTGGATGATGTTGTAACAAAGGAAACAGCCATGTCCATAGCAAGGCCGATATCTACGACATCGATAAGTCCATCCTCATTAATATCTCCTGCCCACTGTTCGTATTCTGTGGGTACAGGCGGCCTTTGGATGGCAATGTCGATCATACGCAACACATCAAAAAGATCCACCGCCGCGTTGTAAACCACATCGCCTTTTTGGCCAAACCAGAATCTTCCATCCACAAGCACGGGGCTGACGGATTGATTGCCGACATCCGCAACAACAACACTGTCCAGGGAAACCGTGGCAAAAGTGCCGCCCACAGCATTGGCGTCTACGTTAACCGTAATGTCGAGAATTGCTCCGCTGTCGGGAGAAAAAAGCGAACTAGCACCATCGACAGGAATCATCATGAACTTCATTGCACCACCGACAGAAACAGTGTCAACACGAAAACCTGCTGATAGCGCTGTTAATGCAACATCAGTGATTTTGAGTGAATCGGGCAAATCCTTCAGATTAAAGACAAGACCCTTAATTGTTGTTGCGTTGATCAAATGAATCGAAAAGCTATATCCACCCTGACCCGGCAATCCGCTGCTACTTCCAACCGCGAGTGTATCTAAACTCTGCGCAGATGCAAAAACCGTCACTCCCAAAAGGATGACACATGCTAAGATCAGGAGAGGATTTCGGGATGAACGTATCATCACACCCTCCTTGATAAAAGTGAAAAAAATTAATAGAGCTTAAAAGCGTAAACTGCCTTTCCACATTAAACGTAAAGTCTGAATGGATATTTTTTTGTATCGAATTGAAACGTTCGCTCAAATTGATACAATCAGGGCAGGAAAATAAAAATGGCCACACCACCTCCTCCCGAGGATATTTTCATTGAGAATCCGGCTATTGAAAGGGTTAACAAATTGTAAACAATATAGTAATGCGACCCGAATTCCCCTTCTCCCTCCCAGAAACGCAGGCAGTTAAGAGGTAAGCATTTCGTAAGAAGCGGTTACTGGTAAAACGCATTGACCTTTTACCAGCAACCGATGTGCCAGTAATATGCAATTTTTGATTTGATTAATGAGATGATTTTTGTAAATTCATTTTTCGTCAAAAGAAATTATAAAAAAGGACCATAATGTATAAAGTTAAAGAATATCGTGTCGTTCCTTCATTGCCTGAGAAATTGAGCTACTTGAAGGAACTTGCTTTTAATTTATATTGGACATGGGATCATAATTCGCAGGCACTTTTTCGTCGTCTCGATAGTGAACTGTGGCAAAAATATGAACGCAACCCTGTCATTTTACTTGGAATGGTTTCCCAGGAACGATTGGAAGCCGTTGCCAATGACGACGGGTATTTGTCGCAGCTTGCCCGTGTGCGCGAAAACCTGGACGATTATATGTCGCGCACAACATGGTTCCAAAAAATTTTCAAGGACAAAACGCCTTTTCGTATTGCCTACTTTTCGATGGAATACGGCCTGGCAACCGGTGTTCCGATCTATTCAGGCGGATTAGGTATCCTGGCCGGTGACCACCTGAAATCTTCCAGCGACCTCGGCCTGCCGCTGGTTGGGGTCGGTCTTCTTTATCAGCAGGGATTTTTCCACCAGTATCTTTCCAAGGACGGCTGGCAGCAGGAAACATATCATCGAAATGATTTTTACAATCTGCCGCTTTTTCTTGAAAAAGATGAATCGGGTAAACCCATCCTTATCTCTTTGGATTTTCCGAAACGCAAAGTCTACGCTCAAATCTGGCGAGCCCAGGTTGGCCGGATTCCCCTATATCTCCTGGACGCTAATGTGTCGCAAAATTCTCCTGAAGATCAGGACATCACAGCACAACTCTATGGCGGCGACAGTGAAATGCGAATTAAGCAGGAAATTCTGTTGGGAGTGGGAGGCATCCGCGCATTAAAAGCATTAAATATTGAGCCGCAAGTATGCCACATGAATGAAGGGCACTCGGCATTTTTAGCGCTCGAAAGGGTGCGGCAACTTATGCTTGACAACGGTTCCACCAAACTCAGCTTTGAGGAAGCAGTCGAAGCGACGTGTGGAGGAAATCTCTTCACCACGCACACCCCTGTCACGGCGGGCATTGATCAATTTGATACCGGTCTTGTTGATAAATATCTGACCAGCTATTGTGAATCCATGCAGGTTTCCAAAGACCGGTTCTACAATCTCGGAGGAGTCCACTTCCCGCAGACAGAAGGCAAATTCAACATGGCCATATTCGCCATCAACATGGCAGGCAATTGCAATGGCGTAAGCAAGCTGCATGGTCATGTTGCCAGAAAAATGTGGCAATATCTTTGGCCGGAAACCCCGGTTGATGAGGTTCCCATCGGTCATGTGACCAACGGTGTTCACGTACGCACCTGGATTTCCAGAGACATGGCGGAATTGTTCTACCGTTATCTTCGATCTATATGGTATAGAAATCCTGCCGATGAATCGTTGTGGAAAGAAATACAAAACATACCGGACGAAGAACTGTGGCGGACTCATGAGAGACGACGGGAAAGATTGGTTGCCATTGCCAGAGCAAAATTGCAGGAGCAATTAAAAAAATCGGGCGCCAGCAAAAAGGACATCGACCTGGCTGCCGAAGTTTTAAATCCGGAAGCATTGACGATTGGTTTTGCACGTCGTTTTGCAGAATACAAAAGAGCTTATCTTCTCTTTAGCGATTTGGATCGGCTGAGCAAAATATTAAATAACAAAGATAAACCGGTGCAAATCATTATTGCCGGCAAGGCGCACCCACACGATAAAGTCGGCAAAAAAATTATCCGCGATATTTTTCGTATTATAAGAACAGAGGAGTTCAGACATAAAATTGTCTTCCTGGAAAATTACAATATGAAAATTGCATCCTATCTTGTTCAGGGATCCGACATTTGGCTGAATACACCACGGCGCCCACATGAGGCCAGTGGAACGAGTGGAATGAAAGCAGGGGCAAACGGAGCACTCAATTTCAGCATTCTGGATGGCTGGTGGGATGAAGCCTATGAAAACAACATCGGCTGGGCTATCGGTCGCGGAGAAGAGTATGACGATCACAAGGAGCAAGACAGAGTTGAATCTGAAGCACTTTATGATTTATTGGAA
>JAADGR010000126.1 GCA_013152225.1 Calditrichota bacterium | reverse complement strand
AGTATTTGATGGACTTTCATTTGTTCGGTTTCACGACCGCAATGGTAGATAATATCCAGCAAGGAATCTACAGAATTATTCTATTCTGCTAAATCTACATAATCTGCGATAAAATTTTATTGTTTTGTGGCGCTATCTGAGCAGAATCATTTTTTTAGCCACAACAAATTTTTCTGTGATAATCTTATAAAAATAAACACCGCTTGCTAAGTTAGAACCATCGAACTTAACATTATAATTGCCCGGTGTATGTTCCTTATCAAGCAAAACAGAAACTTCCTGACCCAATGAATTATAGACGATTAATTTAACGTTGGTTTTCTCGGAAACTGAATAGGAGATGGTTGTAGTCGGATTAAACGGATTGGGGAAGTTGTTCGATAAAGAAAAACTGTATAGCAGCAGATTATTATTTGAATTATCGATAGACGTAGCCGGGCTATAATAGGCGTTAAGCTCCTGGCAGTAGTAATAATAAAAATAAATATAGTTATCAAGAAAACAAGAGCCGTTAGCCGCAACCCAAGCCGAATCGGACCAGACTTCGTACTTAAAGTGTATTAAATTGCCGCTGCCGTCATAAGTATAAGTGCCTCGCCGATCATTTAACCATATTCCTGCTTCTGTGTCCCATTTTTCACCAAAATAAGTCAGTAAATTACCACTCCCATCATAAGTATAAGTGCCTCGCCAAGACTTTACCCATATCCCGGCATCCGTGTCCCAGTTTTCGCTAAAATAAGTCAGTAAATTACCATTAACGTCATAGGTGTAAGTGCTTCGCCAACTGTTTACCCACAACCCGGCATCCGTGTCCCAGTTTTCGCTAAAAAAAGTCAGTAAATTACCATTGACATCATAGGTGTAAGTGCCTCGCCGAACATTTAACCATATTCCTGCTTCTGTGTCCCACTCTTCACGTAAATAAGTCAGCATATTTCCGTTGCCATCATAAGTATAAGTGTATCGCCAACTGCTTACCCATATTCCGGCATCCGTGTCCCACTGTTCACGTAAATAAGTCAGCATATTTCCGCTGCCGTCATAAGTATAAGTGTATCGTCGAGAGTTTACCCATATTCCGGCATCTTTATCCCAGTCTTCATATAAAGAGGTTAGATGATTCCCACTGCCGTCATAAGTATAGGTGCCTCGCCTGGAGTTTACCCATATCCCGGCATCTTTATCCCAGTATTCACGTAAATAGGTCAGGAGATTTCTGTTGGGGTCATAAGTATAAGTGTATCGCCAAGAGGGTACCCATATTCCGGCATCCTTATCCCAGTCTTCATATAAAGAGGTTAGATGATTTCCATTGGAGTCATAAGTATAAGTGCCTCGCCAATCGTTTACCCATTTCCCTGCATTCGTGTCCCATTCTTCGGCTAAATGAGTCAGCAAATTCCCGCCTTCGTCATAGCTGTAAGTGTAACGACGGTCATTTGCCCAATCAGCCGCGGGAACATACCAATATTGCCATAAATAAGTCAGTCTTTTTGCGTTGTCATCATAAGTGAAAGATTCTTTATATTTATCATCACCTTTTGTGTAAATAACGCTATCCAGCACGTCTTCCGTTAATTGAGTCTTATTGACATTCAGCAGAGCTACTTCAGAAAGAATGCCGGTTTGTTGTGAATATTCTTCTGTTATTGGGGAACGATTAGTCATTTGCAAATGATATTTTCCGGGAATTTCGTCTTCCTGATTTTTGATAAATAGCAGCCTATTAAAAGTATTCTCCTCAATCTCGACATAATTTTCCTGCTGATTTTTTAAAGCGTGTTTGAGGATAAATCCTTTTTGCGCTTTTAGGTTTAAGGGTATTAGTATGAAAAAACTAATACATAGAATAATGTGTAATTTGAAACGATTTCTCATGGCGTCCTCCAATTTATTAATTTAGTTGATTGGGTTATTGTTAAAAGACATAACGATCTCGTTAGCGGATGACAAAAGCGGAGTGTGCTTTTGTATCGCAAAAAACGCGACATTTTTGAGAGTCCTCAGGATGGGATGTTTGACTTAGCCGCAAAGCGGCAGATTGTATGTTTTAATGAAGTAATCTAAATCCGAGTAAAAAGCCATATTTATTTAGCGCTAAAACAAATCTTAAGAAGGCGATCTTTGATAAATAACATTCTTCAAAACACAGTCATCGATCTTAAACTTTCGGGTTACATCCTCAGAACCGGTGAAGCCTGATCCTGCCAGGTAAGGAAATTTTCAGAATTAAAAAAGCAGACAAACTTCACTCATTTTTCAGCTAAATTCCGTTCCCATGCAAAAGCAATTCCAAAGCGGATATCATTGCCGTGCGGCAAAGTTTGACACAGGTATTAAATATCGCAGCTCGTATTATCATAATTTGGTAGTCTGTTTAAGCGTCGCTCGATGTTTAATAGCTTATTTTGTTAGCCCAACTGATTATATTCTATTTTAAATAAAATAGTTTTTTTCTGTCGCAAAAATTTTCGGTCTTTATTTGTAAAATATAAACGCCGCCGGCTAATCCTGAGGCATCGAACGAAAAGCTGTATTTTTTCTGTCCCTGTAACGACCCTGTATATACATTTCTGATAAGCTGTCCTAAAATATTGTAAACAGTAATTTCCGAATATTGTGTTTTTTTCAGTGATAGCGTGATAGTGGTTGTCGGATTAAAGGGATTCGGATAGACAGAAAAAGTAAAGTCTTTTTCAATAGCCGGAAAATTATGATTCAATCCCGTAACCAAAACTTCATCAAACTGAATCATTCTGTCTGGTTCAAGATATAGGAAACGCGGGTCGGTAGAATATTTGAGAATAACGCTGTCAATTAAAAAACCGGTAATTCTCCATAACTCGTAACGGGACGAATCAAAATCAATACTCTCGAGAACCTCTACGTTCAGGCTGTCCTTTAAGTCAGTTAAATCGGAATCATCTACGCCTTTTGCAATTCCGACCTTTATTTGACCGCCGTAAAATAACGGAGCTTCAAATTCTAATGTATCCCTCATCTCTGTTCCCGGGTAATAACCGATGAGAATCTGTTTGCCGTCAATATTAGGGAATCCAAACCGCTCGGGATTTATCGTCCATTTCCAGATCCGGGTTACTCCCGGATTCATTTCAATTTCAATGTAATCAGTGGTACAAATGGTGTTCTCGTAGGAATTGTAATCATTAAGTATAAATTGAGCCTGGCAAGAGCTGCTGCCGATCAATTTAAATGAAGAATCCGTATTATTGGAGACAGATACCTGTATTTTAATGGTCTGACCGTAAGAATAAGTCGATGTATCCGTTGTAATTTTAAGTTTACCCTGAGCGATCGCGATTTTCATAACAAATAATACAAAGATGAAAGAAAAAAATGTTTTTCGAAACATTTTCCCTCCCGTGCAATTATTTACAAGGAGCATAACTCCCATACCTCGCGGTTAACAAAATTGTTCAAATACAGAGGCTTTATATTTATGAATATATGATAAATTGTTTGAGAATCAAAACCGAATGGTAGGGGAGTGATCATTTTTAGATTTCCTCGCTTGTCAAAGAATAAAGTCAACAAAAAAATTAAAGCGTTTTTGAGACGATATTTTAAGACCGTTTATTTTTTTAGTCAATTTCTTTGATTTTTGGGCAATAATCTTCCGCTATTCAGGAAAACTAACCTTTTATTCTTTTCTCAAATAGAAATATTGATCGAGGCGGCATGTCCGACACGGGTATTATTAAAAATCGGAGCTCGGACTATCGTAATTTGGTGGTCTGTTTATGCACCCGCTTGATGTTTAGTACCTTATTTCGTCAGCCCTGTCTGTTTCCAGGTTTATCACTTACCGATTCCCGCTTAAGAGTTCAGCTATGATTTGAGCGGCTTTTTTTGCGCCATCAATTGGTATTGGTTTTGAGCCGACCTCTTTGCCAATATTCTCCGTTATTGCCCGCGCCAGAAGTTCCGGTGTCGTACGGCGGTATTCCATCCTGATGCCCGCTCCATGGCGTGCGATGCGATCCGCGACATAAATTTGCTGGTCGAATTGGTTTTCCAGCGGAAAGAACAGAAACCGTTTCCGCAGCGCAGTTAGTTCGATGGTGGTTGTACCGCCTCCCACAACCACAGCCAGGTCGCACGCAGCATAGTGTTCGTAGATATTGGGGATGTAATCATGCAGCTCTACCTCAAAGGGAAGCTCCGGTCGATTCAAACCAAACAGTTCTCCGCAAACACAAACCATACGCAAATCGGAGATTTTTTCTTTCAGAATAGGGTAGGCTTTGCCGCATAGTTCGAGCAGCTCCCTGCCTGCCCCTGTCCCGCCTGTAGCACAAATGACCAGAGGTTCGCTGCCGTATCCGAGTTTTGCTCTGATTTTGGTTTTGTCCTTATACTCGGTCGGATCGAAGCGGACAATGTAACCCAAGAACCGATAATGATTTCGGGCAAACGTCCGCTTGTTCGGCAGCATGAACCCAAGCCGTTTGTTCTCCACATCTTCCGGCTCACCAACAAAAAGATGGGTCACATCGCGGCTTGTGTCCCTAACGGCTTTCACCCATTTGCGCATGTACAAATACACCCCGAGTCTTATTTTAAGATTCTTGTCCATGGCTTGATGACCGATGAAATCCTCGATTATGACCACCGGAGATCTCAGGCGAAGCTGTTTTTCGGCAAGCGCAATGACGATTTCGTAGATTTCATCGCCGACAATCAGATCGAAATCGTAACTGTCGTTGACCTGTTGCAGGAGCTGCACGTTCTTGACACGCGTTTCTTTGACTTTTTTCACGTATTTCATCAGATCCAGAGAAAAATCACTCAGTGCCTCAAGCCCGTCGAGATTCGGGTCTGCCACGCGATCCGCCTCGGGTAGTAGCGTTTCACCGGCTTCGCGGATCGATTTAGCCGACAAAGGATTAGCCAACCAGGAAATGTCAATCTCCGCGTCGATGCGATGCAGTTCTTTGGCGATAGCTAAGTCGCGGGTGACATGCCCCATGGCTGCCTGCCAGCTGATGAAAAGAATTCTTTTGCTCATTTTTACTCACCTCAACTTGGTTTTACGGCAAAATCGCTGCCTCCCTTCAGTTCCTCTGTGACGAAGAGAGGAAAGCTATACTTTCCTTCAGTGGTCTGCTGTCTAACCCCAACACCCCGCAGTTAGCAAAATAATTAAAAAAGAGCGCGCTGAATCCTGAATAAATAGTGTCGCAGACGATTGAAACAACAGGTATTAAATATAGGAGTTCGCATAATCGTAATTTGGCGTTGTTTATATTTTTGTGTGCCCGCTCGATGTTTAATAGCTAATTTTGCTATATGCAAAAATACATTTTATGTTAAAAACTGTCTAAATTTTGTATCGACGAAATCGTTCAATTCATCGCATCCCGGATATAAAATTTTTTTATCTCTTGTCTAAAGTGAATTCTATTTCTTCACAAGGGGGACATTTGACATTATCAGGAAGATCAACAATTTATTGTTTAAAGTATTTTTTGACATTTTTCCTTGTAAGAACAAATAGAATTATTAAATAAAAAAAGGAAGCAAATAAAGATCGAATATTTCCGATTTTTGGATTTATAAAGCCATATATTATTGAGATTGGTTTTAACCATAGATATAACATTCTTGCCCAATTTTCGCCTGCACGTAAACCAAAAGCAACAACGAGCTCGATTAAAGTAGCTAATATTATTGAAAATACAAAAGAACCAATTCTACCAGTATCAAAATTAACCGATAATAAAATTAGTATTAAGATTAATAACCGAATAATAGCAATAACAATCAAAATCCAAAAAATAACCGTAACGCTAGTCGGTCTTTGTATCGGAACATGAACTTTAGGAATTTCTTCTGCCTTCTTAAGTTCTTCATTAATTATTTCAGTTTTAACCTTTTTAAAGGTTTCCAAATTTTCTGGTGCTTTACCTTCCCTTAAGAAGCCACAATTCCAACAGGCATCAAATGTTTCTTCATTTTCTTCCTTACAATTATAACATATCCACATAGGACCTCCCATGTATTACACGTATAGCCCCTAAACCTTGCAGTTATCAAAATAGCTCAAAAACAGCGCGAGAAATCCGAAAAAGGCAAAAAACAGTTTTACTTTGTCGGATTACTCATGCTAAAATGATTTTTTGACGAATTTAAAAATTAGTGTAAAAATTTATCTGCGGATAAAAACTTTTGCCTTACGCTTTGGAAAAACTCCCGCTCTTACTTTTTCCAAACGAGTTAATCGATTGCGGGCAAATCCGACTTTCATTTCGATACGAAAGGTATAAACAAACCTGTTAATCTTTATTCGTTTTTAACTGTTCTTTGCAAATAGGTTTTTTTATAAGGACATTGATCTCACTGGAGTAGTGCGCTTAAAATCAGGAATACTTTACGAGTAGAATGCCGATATTGCCAAAAAGGGAATACCGCTTTATATTAAAACTAAACGAATGAAAAAATCCGGGTTCTTTTGCTGCAAATACGATCACCGGACAGTACCTCTGCGGACTTGTTATTTTGCGCGGATCTTAAAAAAGCCGTATAACTTAAATCCTTACTGTACGGTTCCGGTTGGCAATAGCCCGTCAAAACCCCTGACTGCCGTGTATTGTCCAAAAACGCCCGACGTATTTTGGGGCGGGTCGATTGCCGGGTTATACTGCGAATGTTGACTTTTTTGTCCTGAATATGTGAAATTTAATTGGAAAATATAAACGCGGATGTTTTACAAAGAATAATTGAGATCCTCACACATAATGTAATATTGAGGAGTTAAAACATAATGAATTCTAAGTATCAATATCTGGAAAGTCTGTTTGAAATAGTTGAAATTCTCGGACAGCAAAATGATTTTCAGGAAATTCTGCGCCTGCTTTCTTCAAAATCCAGTACTTTGTTTAAAGCAAAAAATGTAACCATTTTAATGGTTAATCCCCAAACACACGAGACTATTAAGACAGTGATACAGGAAGGGGGTGAAACAGCTTCTAAGAATTTTCATGTATTACATACGAACGTCGCCGGCTGGATCATGAAATACAAACGGTTGTTTCTGAGTCCTGATATTAAAAGTGACAATCGATTTCAAAAAGATTTGTTTAAGGAATATAATATTCGTTCCGTTATGGGCGCTCCCCTGAGAATCGGGAATAGTGTAATAGGCTATTTGCTGATAATGAATAAACCCGGCGACAGCGCATATAGTTTAAACGATCTTTCTTTACTGGAAAAATTAGCCGGTATTGTCGCCCCGTTCTTAAGAAATATACAAAAAATACAGGAATATTTTCATATACCGTTGCCTGATAACGCGCTTTTCAACAAATACAGCCAATTTGGTCTTTTAGGCAGAAGCAGTCGCTTTAAAGAATTACTGAAGGCTATCGAGGCGGCTGCCCGTTGTGACGCCCGGGTTCTTTTGGAGGGTCAAAGCGGTACAGGGAAAGAATTAATCGCCAGGGCGATCCACAAACTTGGTTCACGCAGAAACGAGCCGTTTATTACTATTGATTGCGGCGCCATTCCGGAAAACCTGATGGAAAGCGAATTATTTGGTTATGTTAAAGGGGCTTTTACCGGTGCCACCAATGATCACACAGGCTTGATTCAGGAAGCTCATGGCGGTACTCTTTTTATGGATGAAATCGCCAATCTGCCGCTCGACATGCAGGCAAAATTGTTACGGGTTCTTCAGGAAAAAGAGATACGACCTGTGGGCAGCACACAATCCCGCAAAGTTGATGTGCGGATTATTGCAGCTTCCAGCACACGTCTTAGTGAATTGGTTGAAAATAAAAAATTTCGGGAAGATTTGTTTTACAGGCTCCATGTTTACCCGATTTATGTCCCCACTCTGAACGAACGGCAGGATGATATACCTGTTTTGGCTAATCATTTCTTAAAAAAATTTGCCGCTCAGCAACAAAAACCAATCGAATCCATTGAAGAATTACTACTCAGTTTTATGAAGCAGAGAAGATGGGCAGGCAATATTCGCGAACTGGAGAATTTCATAGAACGTCTGGTAATTTTGGCGCCGGCAGAAACAAGCGAATTGAGTCATAATATCCTTCCGCCGGACATAGAAAAGGAATTTAATAAATTTCTCGCTGCCGGAAACAGAACTCCGATCCAAAAATCCTTAGCCGACAGCCTGAGAGAATTTGAAGAAAAATATATCCGCCGGGTCCTGGAAGAAAATGACTGGAACCAATCGAAAGCGGCAAGGGTCCTGCAAGTCTCTGAGCATACAATACGCTATAAAATGGGAAAACTGCATATTGTGAAACCTCAAAAGAAGCAGTAACCTGCGCCTGATTTTGATATTCGCCTTTGTCGAGTATAAGTCCAATAAAAACAATAATTCGTTTATGCTCGTCAATTTTGACGAGACAAACCTTCCGTCATTCATTGAATACTCATAATAAATATCCCATCACAAATAATTAAAATATAAGAACTTACCTCCCTTTCAGAATATCACGTTGCCTGATGGCATTCATTTTGTATTTATCAAACCGAAGCGACTAATCATTGACCCGGAGAATATAATGCGAGCCTTAAAATTAAATCAGGAATTATCCGTCAAACATACACAGTCAATCAATATTAAGGTTACCGATGCAGAGAAGCGTCTCCGCAATTGTGTTAATGAATTTCTGTCCATAAATGATTCCGCACAAAATCTGTCATCACGGTTTCATCGGGTAGTTTCTTTGATTCATAACTTATGTTATCGAATTACTCAGGCAGAAGAACAGGGATTTGCGCGGGAAGAAATTATTGAAATTATCAAACCTTTTACAGCGGTCACGACCGGGTCTTTACTTATCAAACGTTTGCACGAATGGCCCAGGGGTTATCCGGGCGATTTTGAAACAATTGAATTGCTTTGTAACGGAAAGAATCAATCAAAGCCTGATAGCGTGGAATATCTCTGCGAAATGTATGCTTTGAACAGTCCCATTGTGCAACAACATCGCAACAAAGTAACGAAACAGGCTGATCTTATTTTAAATACTATAAATAAAGCACAAAAACTGCCTAAGATATTATCAATTGCCTGCGGGGGATGCCCGGATATTAACAGAATAAAAAAGTATATTACCAATCTTCCTTTCGAACTTATCCTCAACGATTTCGACGCTGCCGCGTTGGCTTATTCAAAGGACAGGCTGAGGCTCATCGGCGACAAGTGCCGCTTCATTCAGGGCGATATTATCAGATCGTTGAAAGAAATAGCCAGGCAGGGACCGTTTGATTTAATCATCGCCGGCGGCTTGTTTGATTATCTTAAACAAAGACATATCGAGTTTCTGCTCAAACATCTTAAAAGCTGTCTGAATACGAACGGTATTTTATTTTTTACAAACATTGTCAAAGATGATCCATATCGTGTCTGGAGAGAATATCTGGCTAACTGGACTTTAATTGAACGTTCCGAACAGGATATTCTTACCCTGACGCAAAACGCCGGCATCGATGCGGAGTGTGTTGATATATCAAGGGATGCCACGGCTTTGTCCTTGTTCGTTGAAATAAAAAAGAAAAGGTAAAAGGAGGTGATGTTTATTGATTGCCGGAAAGAAATGAAAAACATAATATCAATCATTTTATAACCAAACCAGACTCTGCAAAACAGTATATTTTTACGTTCCGCCCCTGAAGCCGAATCTCAGATCTTAAATAATATCAGGATAGCTTTTCGCCATGAATATTTCCCTGACAGGATAAATCACAATTTTGCAGAAGCCTGAATTTTTTTCAAAGGAGGTGTTAAGATGAAAAATTTTTTCCAAATGTCAGCTTTGATAATCCTGTTTGCTTCATTTTGTCATGCCGCCGTTATCAACGTTCCTACTGATGTTGAGTCCATTCAGGGCGGTATCGATTTGGCAAATCCGGGAGATACGGTGCTGGTTTATCCCGGCACTTATTACGAAAATATTAATTTTAAGGGCAAGGCAATCACCGTAGCCAGTCTGTTCATATTGGAAGGAAAGAAATTTTATATTGCTAACACGATTATTAACGGCAGCAAGCCCAGCCATCCTGACAGCGGATCGGTGGTCTATTTTATTAATGGTGAAAATACGACGTCTGTCCTGTGCGGTTTTACCATTACGTATGGTACCGGAACTATCTATACCGAACCTGGTGTAGGAAGATCCGGTGGGGGTATTCATGGCGTCAAAGCGGGAGCCACAGTAATAAACAATATTATTGAGAACAATCATATTAATTATTATGATATGGCAATTGGCGGCGGAATATATTTCTGGCGAGTAGATAACAACGATTTAATTATCGAGAATAATATTATTCGCAATAACACCGTCTATTCCGAGATTTCTTCTCTTTATTCCCTCGGAGCCGGCATATATACCAATGGCTGGGGCAATGAAACCATTCGCATAGCCAACAACCTCATTGCCGATAATGTTATTTCGGCGCCCTTTGCCTGGGGAGGCGGGATTGTCCCCTCCAACTGGGGTAATGTGAAATATATGATTGTGAACAATATTATATCCGGCAATAAAGTTAAAGCAAGTATTTGGGGCGGCAGCGGCGGCATCGATGTTTTCAATCATTATCCGGTTATCAGAAATAATGTGATCACAAATAATTCAGCGCCTTATGGTGCGGGCATGGCAATTGAATTTTATCCCCCTGTAGATAACAATGCCGGCATATCGGTTGCATCTGAAACAACGGCAGGACCGAGAGGTCCGGATGCTCCGAAATTAAAAGATAAGACATTGCACAAATTTACTTCAGACCATATTGCCAATTTATCAAACAATACTCTGACCGGAAATACTTCTGTAGTTTTCGGAGGCGGAGTCGCCGTTTTTGGTGTGGTGCCTGAACTAATGAATTTTATTCTTTGGGGAAATAGAGCTCCGGACAGCCCCCAAATCTTCGGTAACCCGGACATTCAATATTCCGATGTTCAAGGAGGCTATCCGGGAACAGGCAATATAGACAAAAATCCCCGTTTCATTAGCCCTTTGTATTTTCTTGGAATCCAATCTCCCTGTATCGATGCCGGCAACCCGGCTTTAGCCTATAATGACCCGGAAAGTGTTTTTCTTCCCGGACACGCCCAACTACCAGCCAGAGGAACCCTGCGTAACGATATGGGCGCCTATGGCGGTCCGGATGCGGCAGGCTGGCGGAAATCAACCAATTTTGCCAAAGAATTAGAAACATTAAAATTTGAGGAAAAGAAGACCTTTGCAGAAAACCGGGAAAAACGATTAAATATAAGTCAATTCCCCAACCCCTTCAACAGTCAGACAACTATCAGTTTTGAATTACCAAAGGATGATTTTGTCAGTCTGAAAATATTCAATGTATTGGGTCAGGAGGTAGCGAATTTGGTCACCGGCAAACTGAAGGCAGGCATTCATCGATATACCTGGAACGCAAATAATGTAGCCAGCGGCGTCTATCTTTATCGTTTGCAAACGAATGGTTTAATATATCAAAAGAGGCTGATATTGATTAAGTAATTTTCAAATAATCGCGGTTGTGTGCTTGCAGACATGGTAAACGCCATAAATAACGGCATGGTACGGATTAAAATTTATTGAAATTTCATTTTACGAAGCAAGGTCCGGAAACGCGGCTCAGCATATAATTCCCTGTAATAGGGATCCACCTTAATCAATATCATGCCGCTGGAGCCGTAGGAATATGATTTCTCAAGCCAGTTAAGCGCTTTGCTGTTTTCACCCAGACCGATATAAATTTTGGCAATATCGATGGCAATGGTTTCAATCCGTTCGTTTTTGCGCCGGATCTCCTGCATTATCTTCATTGCTTTCCCGGGCTGCCCGGCTTTCCCCAGCGCCCAGCCTAAATAACCTAAATAGCGGTGGTGCCTTCCGGAGAGCGCCGCCGCTTTTCTAAATTCTTTTAGTGCTTTTTCGGTGGAATCCATTAGAAAATAAACAAGACCAAGACCCTTATAGGCGGAAAAAAAGCCCGGATCGAGCTCAAGCGCTATTTCCCATTGTTTAATCGCTTCGGCAAATTTATTCAGGTCCGTGTATGACAGAGCCAGATCATCATAAACTTTGGGCGTCAGCGGGTTAAGCCCGATAGCTTTTTTATGTTGAATTATAGCCTCATCGGTTCTGCCCATGATGGATAAAAACACGCCATAATGCTGTCTTGCCAGAGATGAATTCGGATTTAATTTTAATGCGCGAAGGAAGGCTTGCTCGCTGCCGGACCAGTCCCAGTCATAAAACAATTTTATAGAGCCAAGAGCGACATAGGCATCGCTGATTTCATCATCCAGTTCAAGGGCTTTATTAACCGCTGCTTTTGCTTTTTGAATGGCTTCTGCCGGGGAAAGGTTTCCATGATAGCTTCCCAGACTGGTGTATGTGAAAGCCAGTCCCACATAAGCCAGGGCGTAATCGGCATCTTCCCGCAAGGACTGCCGGAAGCATTCTATTGCTTTTTCGTATCCGGCAAGGGAAAATTTATTCCATTGATACAGCCCGCGCAGATAGAACTGATACGCTGTTGTGTTTTTAGTATAGGTTTTATTTAAGCGATTACTTTGATCCGCAGTCAGCCGCAGGCGCAATTGTTCGGAAATTTGATTGGCAAGGTCATTGGGGAAGTGAAACAATTCCGCCATATCAAGTTGATGTTGCCCGCCCCAAAGCAGCCGATTATCTCTGGTATCTATCAGTTCGGTTTTAAGTAACAGTTTATCTCCGTATTGCCGGAGCTGACCCCTAAAGATTGCCCGCACCTGTAATTTTTCTGCCAGGGCAGCCGGAGTTAATTTACGATTTATATCGTTTCCCGCGTAACTACTGGCGATTATTTTTAAATCAGGTAAGTACGAAAGATTATTCCTTACATTGTCGGCAAGCCCTTCACACAGATATTCCAGGTCCGGATCACCTGAGACGTTTTCGAACGGCATGATGGCTATGGAACGAATCGAAGGGTTCCTCTGCGATGCAAGGTAAATACTGCCGATTAAAAGGATTAACAAAAAGGCGGCAATACTTAATAAAGACCGGATGCGGCTCTTCCGTACAAAATGACGGATCTGCCACATCATCAGGCTGGCTGTTGCCGCAGGCGGCATATCTCCGTAGCCCTTAATATCCCGAATCATATCCTGCAGATTTTGATAGCGTCTATCCGGATTTTTATCCAATGCTGTATCAATTATTTTTGACAATTGAAAAGGCACGGGCTGTTTATTTTGCGCTAACGGTTCATATTGTTCGTTGATAATGGAATAGATGACAGCCTGATCGCCTTCTCCCCGGAAAGGCAGTCTGCCGGTGAGCATTTCGTACAAAACCACACCCAGAGACCATATATCCGAACGTATATCAACTTCTTTTCCCTGCGCCTGTTCAGGCGACATGTAGGCTACCGTGCCCAGGGTGGTTCCCGATTTGGTCAGCTTTGCATCCCCTAAAAATTTTGCCAGTCCGAAATCAACAATTTTAACAACACCATCATTCGTGATTATTATATTGGCGGGTTTAATGTCTCTGTGTACAATGTTCTGCTGATGCGCTTTCTTAAGACCTTCGGCTATTTGAATAATGATATCAATTGTTTTTTGGATATCCGGCGGTCCGCGGGCGATCTTTTTTTTGAGCGTCTCGCCTTCGTACAAAGCCATGACGATGAATAATTCCTGTTCCTCGGTTTCATTGATTTCGTAAATAGTGGCGATATTGGGATGATCCAAAGCCGAGGCGGATTTGGCTTCGTTAATAAAGCGCTTTTTGCTTTCCTCTTCCTGGCTGTATTGGGAGGGCAGAAATTTGATAGCCACTGCCCGGTCGAGCTTTTGGTCCCAGGCTTTATAGACAATGCCCATGCCCCCGCCACCCAGTTTTTCGAGGATTTTATAGTGGGAAATTGTTCTTCCGATCATGAAAAAATGTTAATTTAAAAATGATAATAAATAAAGAGAAATTTTAAATTCTGTTGAAGATTCACTTGAGTTTTAAGCAATATACCCCCCAAACCTCGCAGTCAGCAAAATAACTCAAAAATGGCACGAGGAATACGGGAAAATATATTTGCCGCCTAAACACATGGATTAAATATCGGAGCTCGGGTTATCGTAATTTGGCGGACTGTTTGTGCGTCAAAATTAATTGGCAAGACTACTCCCAAATCGTAGGCTTCCGGATAATTGATTGCCTGAGTCGGGTGAACATCCTGCAATACCGAATGAGTTCCGTCGCACATCCGATGATTTTTCCGGTTGATTCAGAATGTTCGTATTTTTGTCAATCATTGTCAGAACCTTGATTTACATGATTAAAGGATTACCATGATTTTTTGTACTTACGGCGTTTACGATTTAGCGTTTAATCATCATGTTCATTAAGGTTTGAATAATTGATTTATCTGATTTCTCAGATTGAGTATTTCTTCATTTTATTGAGGATTGTGCCGATATTTGCGGCTGGTTTGTTTTTCTTGATTATCATAGTCCATCATTAATCATACGAATCAATGGATCAGACTTTTATTTCAAATGATTCTCATATTTTTTTCAATCCTTTTGTCCGGAAGAAACCAGATTACCGCTACAATTATATAACATAGAATTGCTGCCCAGGAACTATAAAAAGACAATGCAATACCGATTATATAAATTAAAACAGAAATCTTTCCTTTCATTTCCTTACCAATTGCTTTACGCAAGGTGAATTCATTATCATGATGCTTAATTATGGTGTTTTGTAATATAAAATAGGCAATTGCACTCATTAACAATACAATTCCGTATAATGTAACGGGTACCGATGCCTGGTAATTTTCGCCCATCCATGATGTGGTGAAGGGAATAAGAGATAACCAGAAGAGTAGATATAAATTTGCCCAAAGAATTTTCCCGTTAACTTTTTGGGTAATTTGAAATAGGTGATGATGATTATTCCAATAGATACCTAAGTAAATAAAACTAATAACGTAACTTAAAAAAATTGGGATTTTTGGAATAAGAGAATGAAAATCAGATTCCTCGGGTGCTTTTAATTCCAATACCATTATGGTAATAATAATTGCAAGTACACCATCACTAAATGCTTCTAATCTATTTGTTTTCATACCGATTAATCAGAAAAATTAATTTCTATATGTGTGCCGTCACAGTAGGGTTTATTTTTTGATGCTCCACACCTACAAAATGCCGTGACTTTGTTTTTTTGCTCTTGGTTGTCTTTTTTATAAGTAATTTTTAATTTGCCATATATCAATAACGGACCGTTTTCTAAAACTTCAATCTTTGTTTCATAATTTGTCATTTCAAGAGCATCGCCTTTATTATCTTTATATGATAATGCGCCTGACGGACATTTATCGATTTGCGATTTTAATTCGTCAGTGGTAGCGTTCTCAATTTTAATCCAGGGCTTAGCCTTCGGGTCGTAAACTTTGGGTAATGCTTTTACACATTCTCCCGCATGAATACACTTTGCCGGTTTCCAAAAAATGGTAATTTCTCCGTTGCTGTACTCTTTTATTTTTTCTGCATTCTTCATTTTAGGTTATATTAATTCCTTTCATCACTAATTTTCTCCATTCGGGATGTCGTTTGATATACGTAGCCACAAACGGGCATAATGGGATTAAAGTTAAGTTATTTTGTTCAATTATACGAAATACCTGATTTACCAATTTGGAGCCTATACCTTTATTCTCGAGTTCTTTTGGTACATCGGTATGCGTTAGGTAAATATTATTTTTTGCTTTGATATATTCAATTCTTGCAACGAATGTATCAATATGAAATTCGTACTGTTTTTCTTCAGTATTATCAATTAGGTTATATGAATTATCTTTATTTTGCATTATTTACACCTTGTTTTTAAGATTTGAGCCGCAGAAAATCATGACCATGATTATCAGAGATTTGAGTGTTGTTGCAAAAACAAGCATAATGTGATGCCTCTGTAATTTGACTTTGATTCCAATAGGCAGATTTAAGTTTTGCTCTTGATTCTTTATCTAAACGATCTTGACTTACTTTTTTAGCACCATCAAATTGTTTAGTAGCATAACGCCATTTTAAATTTTGTATTAATTTCATCTTTTCTTTCTTATACAGACATCGGGACTTCCATTAGTAAAATTCGATTGTTCTTTGTGGTTTTTATACCTATTTGATTAACATTCCAAATACCAAAACCGTCTCTTTTTTCCAGCTTTTGCCCTTCTATTTCAGCCTCACCTTCAAGAATAAAAACATAAATACCATTACCTTCTTTTTTTATTTGGTAGATTTCTGTTTTTCCCGATTTGAACTTGCCAAGATAAAACCAGGCATCTTGATGAATCCAAACACCTTGATCATCTTTATTCGGAGACAATATTTGATAAAAACTATTATCCTTTTCCATATTTTTAATCGAAATTTGGTCATAACGTGGTTCAACATTTTTTTTGTTCGGAAAAATCCATATTTGTAAAAAATTCAAATCTTTATCAGTATTTTTGTTGTATTCACTATGTGTAATACCGGAACCGGCACTCATCACCTGTACATCGCCTTCTTTAATAATGGCGACATTTCCCATACTGTCTTTATGCTCTAAAACGCCTTCAAGCGGTATCGAAAGAATTTCCATATTGTCATGAGGATGCGTAGCGAAACCTCTGCCTTTTGCAACTATATCATCATTCAACACTCTTAGAACACCAAAATGCATTCGTTCGGGATTGTGATAATTGGCAAAACTAAATGTATGATGCGTATCGAGCCATCCGTGATTGACATGACCTCTTGTTGCTGCTTTGTGTAATACTGTATTCATTGGTAAATGATTAACTCCTGTTTTAGCCGTTTGTCTGTTGTATGTAGATTATTTTAATTTGACATTATTTGCTTTGAGCATAGAAGAAATTGTTACTCCGAGAGCTCCAGCAGACAATGCCTTTTCAATAAAATCTTTTCTGTCCATAACTAATCAAATTTTTATAATGCAAAAGTTATGATATATGTATTGTTGCGGAATATGAAAAAACGATAAAGACTTATGAAAATCCGATGTTTATATGGATGCCTTAAATTTTGAAGGAGAAATTCCTGTACAATTCTTGAAGAATGCACTAAAATTAGCGGGTTCGGAAAAACCAAGTTTATATCCGATTTCTTTATTAGACAGATCAGTAAAATAAATTAATCTTTTAGCTACCGTAATAATCTGGTCTTGAATGTGTTCTTTCGCTGTTTTTCCGGTTAAAGATTTTACAACTCTATTTAAATGGTCTGGGGTAATATTTAACTCATTGGCATAATTGCTTGTGGAGTGCCAAATACTATAATTTTCGCTTACCAAATTCTTGAAAGATTTTAAAATTGAATTTTCAGAACTTCCCTGTATGGTTTCTTTAGGAGAAATAGAACAAAGATTATAGCAGCGAATAAGGATTAGTTTTAGAAGTGCACCAATGGCTCCTTCTTTAAACATAATCTCCGATTGATCAAATGACAACATTTCTGATGCATATTCCGAAAGCTTTTCCAGCTCTTCATCGTTAAGAATAAGCGGAGGATTTTCTCCAAAGTCATTAAATAAGTTAAGGTCATTAATAAAGCAG
>JAADGR010000411.1 GCA_013152225.1 Calditrichota bacterium | reverse complement strand
TCCTTTTTATTTTCGTACTTTTTCTTTTTTCTATAAATGTTACAGCACAACCTCTTCCTTCCTATTACTCTCGCAGCGGTTTTTTAATGGCTCCGCCGGGATCTTTCAACGACGGACTTTTAGGTTTTTCCAATCCGGCGAATTTGCAGTTTTTAAAAAGTTTTGAAAGCCGCTTTATCTGGGATACCGACGGCACAGATCGTTTTTCAATTCACGATTGGGGCGCCTTTGCCGGGACAAGAGGGTTAGGCTTTGGTATGCTCCGGCAACATAATTATGTTCGTACTATTACGGATTATCGCATTTCAACCGGCGGCGGTTCCGACAGTTTTGCCTTCGGCCTGGCGTATGGCTGGTCCAATGGCCACAGGCGTGTGGAAAATGATCGGGAAAAGCTGCTGTCTGCCGGAACGATTATGCGCCCGAACCGATTTTTGTCGCTGGGATTGGTGGGCAACTTTTCTCTGCAAAGCAGCGCCCGTGAAGGTGTTGCCGAAATCGGCATCCGGCCTCTCGGCTCACCGCTGCTCACGCTCTTTGCAGATGGTGCTTTGTACAACGATGAGCAGCTCAGCGCAGCACGTTGGAGCGCAGGTGGAGTTCTTCAGGTTCTGCAGGGTATTCAACTTGTGGGTCGCTATTTTCATGATAAAGCTTTTACCATCGGTTTGAATGTGGAATTCGGACATTCCGGCGTAGCGATGCAATCTCATTTCACACGGGATAAATCCTTGGCGCACAATACTTATATGATCCGCAGCGGCGGAATGAAACACTCTGTTTTCACAAAACTCGTCCCGAAAAACAGCCGCGTTCTGCCGGTCGATTTAAAAGGCCGGGTTGACTATCTCAACTATGTTATTATTGATAAAAGCACCCACCGTTTTTTCGATGTATTGCAAAATATAAAATCCGCTGCAAAAGACCCGAGGGTGGGAGTGATTGCTGTGAATCTTTCTTCTGCGCTGCTTCTGCCGGAACATGCGTGGGAGATTCGCGAAGCATTAAAAAATGCACAAAAATCCGGGAAAAAGATTATTGCATTTTTTGACTCGGCGGATATGACGGAATACCATTTGGCCAGCGTTGCAGATGTTGTGGTGATGGATCCCCAGGGCATCCTTATGCTCACCGGTTATGGTGCCAGCCGGACTTTTTTCAAAGGCACTTTGGAAAAACTGGGACTCGGTTTCGATGAATGGCGTTTTTTCAAATACAAATCCGCTTATGAAAATTATCGCCTGGATCACATGTCGGAGGCGGATCGTAAGCAGCGACAGGATTATGTGGATTCGCAATACGAACTGGTGCGCGCGGACATTAGCGACTCTCGCACGTTTTCCGACGCCAGGTTTGACAGCCTGATAGACAACGGCGTTCTTTTCACCGCGCAGCAGGCTATAAAAACCGGGCTGGTGGATACCCTCGGCCGATGGACGGATTTTGACGATATTGTTAAAAAAATTATGCATAAAAAAGCAGTGAAAATTTCGCCGCAAGAATTGCTTTCCAATGCATTGCCTTTGCAGCAATGGGGAGAAAAGCCGGTCATCGCCCTTGTTTACGGGTTGGGTGAATGCGCGATGGATACCGGCATTCGCGCGCGCTGGCTGGAAAGAGTCTTTTTGAAATTAAAAGATCAGAAAAATGTTAAAGCCGTTGTCTTTCGTGTGGATTCTCCCGGGGGAGATGTTACGGCCAGCGATGTCGTCGCTGAAGCATTGAAAAAATGCGCCGAAAAAAAACCGGTCATCATCAGCCAGGGACAGGTTGCGGGTTCCGGTGGATACTGGATTTCCATGTATGGAGATGAGATTATTGCCGCTCCCAACACGGTCACCGGCTCCATCGGCGTCATCGGTGGCTGGGTCTGGGATAAAGGATTCGGCGAGAAATTGGGCATGACGTATGATCACGTTCAGCGCGGCGCTCATGCGGACATTGGCAGAGGAATCAAGCTGCCCCTGCTAGGCATTACCGTGCCTGCGCGCAACCTCACGGCGTCGGAGCGGAAAAGGATCGAATTTATGATCAAGGACTTTTACAATTCCTTTGTTAAAAAAGTCGCGGCCGGTCGCCATCTTTCAGAAGAAAAGGTGAGGGAAATTGCCCAGGGCCATTTTTATTCGGGCAAAGACGGACTGGACATCGGTCTCGTAGATAAGCTTGGCGGTCTGATGACGGCGCTGGCAGTTGCCAAAGAAAAGGCAGGATTAAAACCTAAAGCTGAATTCAGGATTGTTGAAATTCCCCGCAACAAGGGGTTCATCAATTTGCAAATCCCCGCTTTTCCTGTGAAATCCGGCATTGAAAACGATCCTGTTATTCGCTACATTAAAATGATAACACAAAATCCGGGAAAACCCTTTCCTATGATGATGCCGGGTTCGTACCCCACGGTGGAGGAATAAAAAGACGGGAAATGTTTTTCGCATCATTTTGTGAGCATTCAAATTATTGGAGGAGAAATGAAACGCATAGCTTGGATACTTTTGATCGTTGCAATATCCTTTTCAGCATGCAGCAAAAAAACACAAAAGGAAACAGGAACCATGTTTAAAGAGGATTTGGCGTTTTTAAAGAGCCACACAAACGTTGTGCTCCTTTCAAATGAACCGGGAACAGCACAAGTTGCCGTCTGCCCCGACATGCAAGGAAGGGTTATGACCAGCACCGCGGACGGAGCGGAAGGCTTGAGTTTTGGCTGGATAAATCGCAAGCTCATCGAATCCGGTGAAAACAATTTACATATTAACGCGTTCGGCGGCGAAGATCGTTTTTGGCTTGGCCCTGAAGGCGGGCAGTTCTCAATCTTTTTCAAAAAAGGTGCTCCCTTTGATTTTGAGCATTGGTTCACTCCGCCGGCGTTTAATGAAGGAGCGTATGATATTATCGCTAAAAGCGCAACGCGCGTGCTTTTCCGCAAAAAAATACATTTGGTTAACTATTCGGATACTAATTTTGATCTCGAACTGAACCGGGATGTTATTCTGCTTAATCAACCGGAGGTGAAAAACATATTTCATGTTACACCCGATGCGACGGTAAAAGTCGTTGCATTTCAATCCGACAACCGAATTACTAACGTTGGAGAAATGGCATGGACAAAGAAAACCGGTTTGTTGTCCATCTGGATTCTCGGCATGTTTAATCCTTCTCCCAAAACCACAATTGTCATTCCATTCAAACCGGGGCCGGAAGCCGAACTCGGGCCGATTGTTAATGATATGTATTTCGGCAAGGTGCCGCCGTGCCGCCGGAACGCCTGGTGGTAAGAGATAGCGTCCTCTTTTTCAAAGGAGATGGAAATTACCGTTCAAAAATCGGCATTTCACCGCAGCGTGTAAAACCGGTGCTCGGCAGCTACGATGCGCTGCACAAAACGCTGACAATAGTCCATCTGACGACGCATAAGGGCGTAACGGATTACGTGAATTCCATGTGGGAATTACAGGATAAACCTTTTGCCGGAGATGTGGCCAACAGTTATAATGACGGTCCTCTGGAAAACGGAGATCAACTTGGCCCATTTTATGAAATAGAATCTTCATCCCCTGCCGCTGCATTGGCGCCCGGCGAAACCATGCGCCATGTCCATTCCACCGTACATTTTCGCGGCGATGAAGCGGCGCTGGATAAAATAGCCAAATCTGTTTTGGGTGTGGGATTGGAAGAAATTTCGGGTGCTTTGAAATAGAATCAGACGAGGCCGGAAATCGGATGGCGAATATCGGATTTCGGCTTTCCGCAGAAACATTTATCTCAAATTATAAGGAGCAAAATTGTCCGAACCTTATTTGCGCATGCGCAACATTTCAAAGTCGTTCCCCGGAGTCAAGGCGCTGGATGATGTTCAACTGGACGTCTATCGGGGTGAGGTGCACACTTTGCTGGGAGAAAATGGGGCCGGAAAATCAACGTTGGTTAAAATACTTAGCGGTGCATATCAACCGGACGAAGGGACAATTGTTATCGATGGAAAGCCCGTCGGCTTTTCATCAACAAGGGATGCGGAGAACGCAGGCATTTCAATCATTTACCAAGAGCTTATCCTCATTCCGCAAATGACGGTTGCAGAAAATATTTTTCTCGGCCGGGAGCCGAAAACAAAACTTGGACTGGTCGATTATAAAAAGATGCGAGCCGATGCGGCCGAGGAAATGCAACAACTGGAGGCTGATATTGACCCGGATATACCCGTCCAGCAGCTACGCATTGGCCAGCAGCAGCTTGTGGAAATTGCCAAGGCGTTGTCTTTGCACGCTAAAATATTTATTATGGATGAACCCACATCCGCTTTGAGCGATACGGAAGTGGAAAAATTATTCCGGGTGATAAGGCATTTACAAAAGTCCGATGTAGCAATTATTTATATTACCCATAAAATTGAAGAAATTTTTTCCATTGCGCAAAAAGTTACTGTCCTTCGTGACGGAAAATATGTCGGCACACAGAGTGTGCAGGAAACCGATTCGGGTACGCTTATCAATATGATGGTCGGTCGCGACCTCGGTGAATTGTTTCCAAAAGAGAGCATACCTGTGGGAGAGGAACTTTTGCGGGTGGAAGGGCTGAACGTTAGGCACCCGACGTTGGCAGACCGGAATATTTTATCTGATATTCATTTCAGTTTGCAACGCGGCGAGATTCTGGGTATCTCCGGCCTCATGGGAGCGGGCCGCACGGAACTGATGATGACGCTCTTTGGTGCGCCGCCGGGGCAGGTTATTTCAGGGAAAATATATCTGCATGGCAAGGAATCGCGCATTTCAACGCCGGTGCAAGCTATTCGCAACAGGATCGCGCTGGTGACGGAAGACCGCAAACTCTACGGCCTGTTTTTACAGCTTTCCGTGCAAATGAATATTTCTATCGTCAGTTTAAAGCAGGCGGTCAAGATGTGGTTCCTGCGCCGGCGGCTCGAGGCGAACATGGTCCACAAGTACATTGACCAACTGCGAATAAAAATACCCAGTCTTGCGGCCGCTGTGGAAACCCTAAGCGGAGGCAACCAGCAAAAAGTCATTCTTGCCAAATGGATGTTAACCCAGCCGGAAATCCTCCTGCTCGATGATCCTACGCGCGGTATCGATGTTGGTTCAAAGGCGGAAATTTATCAATTAATGAATCAATTTGCTTCCGAGGGAATGGGCATTATTCTTGTTTCATCCGAATTGCCGGAAATCCTGGCCATGAGCGACAGGATTCTTGTTCTCAGCCAGGGCCGGATAACCGGAGAATTTTCCCGCGAACAAGCGACCGAGCAAAAAATTATGGCTGCGGCGACGTTGGGAGAAGCTGCCGGATGAGCGCTGCACAGCCGCAATGAGCAAAATTTAAATATCAAATTATAAATAGTCAGTCTTGATCACCAAAGCAGCAAAATTATTTAGAGGCCAAAGTTTTTACTACTATAGTAAGGATAAAACCATGAAACGATATTTTATTGCACTTTTTGTTGTTATTATCATTTTAATTTTGTTCGCTGGCGGAAATGTCATGTATAACATTCGTGACCGAAATTCCGGCTACAGCCTCGATCTTAAACTTCCTGAAGGAACTTCTGCGCAAGCTGCGAGCTATTTCAAGGTCGGCTTGGCTAAAGTCCCAATCACACCGAATATTGAAGACACCT
>JAADGR010000277.1 GCA_013152225.1 Calditrichota bacterium | reverse complement strand
ATTAATATCGGGAGAAGAGAGAGCCTCTCCTCAATAGGTACAGACGATGATGTTCCCTCTGAATCAACCGCATTGGTTAACGAAACAGAACAAAATAAAAAAGAAAAATCCGCCCCTCTGATTCTTATCGTTGAAGACTCGACTGATATGAAATCGTATATCCGGGATGAATTGCGCCATGCATACCGCATTGTCGATGCATCCAATGGCAAGCAGGGAATTGCCCTGGCTAAAAAAGTAATGCCGGATTTAATCATCAGCGATATCATGATGCCGGAGATGGATGGAATTGAATTGTGTAAACAGATAAAAGGCAATGAAATAACCAGCCATATCCCGGTCATTCTGCTTACTGCACGAAGCTCTGAGGAAATAAAAATGGAAGGGTTGAAGACCGGTGCCGATGACTATATAACCAAGCCATTCAATATTCGCACCCTCTCTGTCCGCATTTCCAATTTACTGGAATCAAGAAAAAAATTAAGAGAACGGTTCAGCAAAGAAATCAAACTTCAGCCCAGCGACATCACAATTACATCAATTGATGAAAAATTTTTACAGCGTGCGATCAAGATTGTTGAGGACAATATTTCAAACGAGGAGTTTGATGTTGTCATGTTCTGTAAACAAATTGGTATGAGCCGTTCCCAGTTATTCAGAAAATTAAAGGCGCTGACTTCTCAGGCGCCAAATGAATTTATTCGAACAATTCGATTAAAGCGAGCGGCTCAATTATTAGAAAAATCGCAAATGACCGTAACTGAAGTCTGCTATGAAGTGGGGTTTAATTATCCATCTCACTTTTCTCAACATTTTCGCGCTCAATTTGGAATTTCTCCGAAAAGTTATCAAAAAAAGCTCTGATTGTTTCCACGATATCCCTGCCTTTTCTTCGACGTCTCCCTGATATATGCAAATGCAACATTTCTGACAATTTTTGAGACTCCCATAGTAGTTATTCATATAAAAAGGATTATCTTTGCAAAAGATGTTCATGTCGAAAGCTTTATAAAAATTATGAACAGTTTTAAACATCCTTGGAGTAAAAAAGTGAAGCATTTTTTA
This sequence comes from Calditrichota bacterium, assembly GCA_013152225.1. Classification (GTDB taxonomy): domain Bacteria; phylum Zhuqueibacterota; class Zhuqueibacteria; order Residuimicrobiales; family Krinioviventaceae; genus Hydrothermomicrobium. Next base: position 2,271 of record JAADGR010000277.1, on the reverse strand, counting down.
ATATGCCTTTCGTTGCTACTCTTTTACTTTTCTTCGAATTTATTTTCTGCTATTAACTTGCAATCGGTGGATAGTCATCATGGTGCTTTTAAGTGGCTTATGAAAAGAAAAAGCGACACATCCGAAAGCGGCGCTGTATTATCGACAACGAGTTACGTGCCAGATAATGAATGGCTGCCGGCTATTGTACCCGGAACAGTTTTAAATAGCCTCGTCTATAATAAAGTTTACCCCGAACCATATTATGGTCTTAATAATAAAAAATCCGAAAATCTTATCCCCGATATTGCAGATGTCGGTCGTGAATTTTACCATTATTGGTTTCGAACAACATTTATGCTGCCGGAAGATTTTAAAGGACGGCGTGTGTGGATGCGGTTCGACGGAATCAACTATGAAGCGACGATATGGCTTAATGGTAAAAAAATTGGCGAGACGGCCGGCATGTTTAAAAGAACATATTTTGATATCACTACAGTGGCCGATTTTGAAGGGAAAAATGTACTTTCCGTGGATGTTTTGCCTGTCGAACATCCAGGTAAAACCTACACGATGATTAATAATAACAATGGAGCTATTAATAAAACAAGTCATGGTGGTGATGGTGAAATTGGCAAAGATGTCACCATGTTAATGTCTGCCGGATGGGACTTTACATTTCCGGATGGCATTCGTGATCGCAATACCGGAATCTGGCGGGATGTTATTGTTTTTTCAACCGGAGCTGTTACGCTGCGCGACCCGTTTGTCAAAACTGATCTTCCGCTCCCAAAATTAACTCCATCCCGACAAACAGTATCGGTCAATGTTATCAACGCAACAGATAAGCCCCAAACCGGCATTTTAAGAGGTGCTATTAATGATAACAGTATTATTATTCGTCGTAAGATTTTTTTGAAATCAGGCGAAGTAAAAGAAATCATTTTTAGGCCGGAAGATTATCCGCAATTGATCATTCGCAATCCCAGGCTTTGGTGGCCGCGGAATAAAGGGGAGCAGTATCTATATCGATTAAAGTTTAATTTTTCCATGAGCAATGGTATCAAATCCGACCAAATTGAAACACGATTCGGTATCCGGGAAATTACGGCGAATCGAAGCACACCGGATAAATCTCTGATTTTTTATGTAAACGGGAAACGGCTTTTTATCCGGGGAAGTAACTGGATTCCGGAAGCGATGTGCCGCACATCAAAATTGCGCACGTATGCCGAGCTTAAATATACGCAACAGGCCGGAATAAATATGCTGAGATTATGGGGCGGTGGTATTAGCGAATCCGATTACTTTTTTGACCTCTGTGACGAACTTGGGATATTGGTCTGGCATGAATTCTGGATGACGGGTGATACAAAACTTCCTGTAAATATAAAGTTGTATCTTGCCAATGTAAAAGATACAATTAAACGAATTCGGTCGCATCCCAGTGTTGCTTATTATGTCTCCTCCAGCGAACGAGGACCCGCGCTTGATATTAGCACTTTGGTAAACCAGGTCGACGGTACTCGAAATTATCAACCTCAGGCTGAATGTTGCGGTGTGCATGCCGGTGGTCCATACAAATATGAAAACCCCATGCAATATTACGATGACACTGTTTCTGACCGGGGCAGCCGGATTTATGGCTTTTCTCTGAAATACGGCGCACCGATTTTACCAACAATCGATTGTTTGCGAGAAATGATGGATCCGTCGGACTTGTGGCCAATCAATAAGAAAGTATGGAATTATTTAGACGGCGGTGGTTCTTATTTCATGACAACAAAATATGATAATGCTGTTAATCAATATGGATTGTCATCAAATATTGTTGAATATGCAAAAAAAGCACAGTTGGTTGGTGCCGTCACTTATCGCAGTATCTGGGAAAACTGGAATTACAATAAATTTAATTATGGCGACCGATTTTGTTCAGGCGTTCTATTCTGGTACCACAATAGTCCCATACGCCAGGTGTGTGGCAGAATGTGGGATTGGTCTCTGGAACCCACTGCTGCATTGTATTATACACAGGATGCTTTAGAACCGCTTCACGCTCAATATAATTTTCTTAAAAATACGGTCTCTGTGTACAATGACTACTACCAGGCATTTGCTAATTGTCAATTATCGATTCGGATATTTAACATAGATATGTCGGAAAAATATTACGAGAACATATTTATCAATATTCCTGAAGATTGTGTTTTAAACGATGTTATTACTGTTGATTTACCCGATGACCTTTCGAAAGTTCATTTTATCAAGTTAGAATTAAAGGATAATAATGGA
>JAADGR010000400.1 GCA_013152225.1 Calditrichota bacterium | reverse complement strand
AAACCATGGTGTTGAAACCCCTGCCGCCGTTTTGGTCATCGAAACCGCGCGGTTTACCGAAATAGACGCCGCCGGTTAATTCGCGTACGATAAAAATGTCGATGCCTTCGATGAGCTCTTTTTTTACGCTGGATGCTTCGACCAGGCTGGGATAAACTTTTGCCGGGCGGAGATTGGCAAAAAGCCCCAATCCCTCGCGCAAACCCAAAAGCCCGCGTTCCGGACGTTTGTGTGACGGCAGCGTGTCGTACTGCGGCGCACCGATTGCTCCAAGCAGAACGGCATCACTGGATTTGCACAGTTCCAGTGTTTTTGCCGGAAGCGGTTCGTCAAATTTATCCAGCGCAATGCCGCCAACATCAGCATAGTTCGTTTCGATCCGGAATCCGGCCGTTTCGGCAACGGTTTGTAAAACATTCACGGCTTCCCCTACGACCTCCGGCCCAATTCCGTCGCCCGGTAAAACGGCAATTTTATAAAAGTTCTTTTTCATAGGTTCCTGTTCGGGATTTATAATTGTGCTTTTTCTGAATTTCCGTTTGTAAATTTTTCTTTTAAAAACAAAACGCGGTTGATGGCATTAACATAAGCACGAATGCTGGCTTCGATGACATCTGTGCTGGCTGCACGGCCGATGATCCTTTTTCCGTTTTCGGTCACATGCACCACAACTTCGCCCATCGCGTCTTTGCCGCCGGTTACACCTTTGAGAGAATAGTCTGCCAGTTTTAAAGGCATTTTTACGATTTTATCGATGGCCTTATACGCCGCATCGACCGGCCCATCACCGACAGAAGCTTCTCTGAAAACCTGATCCTTGTGCTTTAAACCGATTGTTGCCGTGGGGATCGCATGATTACCGCTGAGAATTTGGAAATACTCCAGTTGAAAAGCTTCGGTAACGTCCTGGGATTCTTCCGCGATAAGTGCCAGCAGATCTTCCTCAAACACTTCTTTCTTTTTATCCGCCAGTTCCAGAAAACGTTCGTAAATACGATCCAGATCTTCGGGCGTCAACGGATAGCCGATTTCCTGCAGCCTTTGTTTTAACCCATGCCGTCCCGAGTGGCGCCCCAGAACGATTTTGTTAGACTCCAGACCGATTTCCGTCGGCGTCATGATTTCATAAGTGCTCGCATCTTTAATTACGGCATCCTGGTGAATGCCCGATTCATGCGCAAATGCGTTGGCCCCGACAATGGCTTTGTTCGGCTGTACAGGAATCCCCATCATCCTGCTCACCATGCGGCTTGTGGGAATGATCTCTTTTGAATTGATTCCCATCTGCTTTTTGTAGAAAGCTTGCCGTGTCTTGAGCGCCATAACCACTTCTTCGAGGGATGCGTTCCCGGCGCGCTCGCCGACACCGTTGATTGTTACTTCAACCTGCTGGGCGCCTTGGCGGACAGCAGCCAGCGTGTTGGCCACGGCTAATCCCAAATCATTATGACAATGGACACTGAGAATTGCTTTGTGGATATTGTCAACTTTTTTTATTATTTCGCGGATTAATTCGCCGAATTCTTCGGGATTTGAATAGCCAACCGTGTCCGGGATGTTGATGGTTGTGGCTCCTGCCTCAATGGCCGCTTTCACGATCCTGAAGAGAAAGTCTTTCCCGGTGCGGGCCGAGTCTTCAGGAGAAAATTCAACGTCATCGCAATACTGTTTTGCCCGCTTGATACCTTTTAGCGCCATCTCCAGGATTTCATCTTCGGTTTTACGAAACTTTTTTTCGAGATGAATTTTTGATGTCGCAACAAAAGTATGAATGCGCGGTTTTTTTGCATCTTTTAAAGCTTCACCGGCGCGGTCGATATCCAGATCGATGCAGCGCGCAAGACCGGTGATTGTCGGCCCGTCCACTTCCTGCGCAATGCGTCGAACGGCGTCAAATTGTGCTTCCGAAGAAACAGGGAATCCTGCTTCAATAACATCGACATTGAGACGAGCCAATTGATGGGCAATGGCCACTTTGTCATTGACGCTCAGGCTTGCACCGGGCGATTGTTCGCCGTCTCTTAAAGTAGTATCAAATACCAGAACACGATTGCTATCCATGTCAGCCTCTTATTTTTTTATCCAACTCATCATTCCGCGCAGTTTTGCTCCCACTTGTTCTATTTGGGAATTCTGCAACAGTCTGCGCAATGCATTGAACTTGGGCCCATTGGCCTTGTTTTCCAGAATCCATTCTGTCGCAAACTCTCCGGTCTGAATGTCTTCAAGCAACTTTTTCATCGCTTCCCTGCTTTCTTTGCCGATGATTTTCGGGCCTTTGGCCAAGCCGCCGTATTCGGCAGTATCACTGACTGAATAATACATTCGCGAAAGGCCGCCCTCGTAAATGAGGTCAACGATGAGTTTCATTTCGTGCAAACATTCAAAGTAAGCGATTTCCGGCTGGTAACCGGCTCCGACCAACGTCTCAAAACCCGCACGAATGAGTTCCGTTACCCCGCCGCAAAGAACAGCCTGTTCACCAAAAAGATCTGTTTCAGTCTCTTCCTTAAAAGTTGTTTCAATGACACCGGCACGCGTGCCGCCGATGCCTTTGGAATAGGCCAGAGCGATATCTTTGGCTTTGCCGGAAGCATCCTGGTAAACGGCAATGATATTCGGTACGCCTTGTCCCGCTTCGTATTGACGACGTACGAGATGGCCGGGACTTTTCGGCGCAATCATAATAACGTCGATGTCCTTGGGCGGAACGATCTGGTTGTAATGAATATTGAAACCGTGCGCAAAGGCGAGGACATTTCCTGCCTGCAGATTCGACTTGATGTCGTTTTCATACACAGCGGATTGTATCTGGTCGGGAACGAGCATCATGATGATGTCGGCTGCTTTTGCCGCTTCATCATTCAACTGCACTGTAAGTCCGGCTTTTTCTGCTTTTTCAATGTCCGGGTTGCCGGCATTCAAACCGACGACAACATCCATCCCGCTGTCTTTTAAATTCAGCGCATGTGCATGCCCCTGGCTTCCATAACCAAGGATTGCAATTTTTTTTCCTTTTAGTAGATTGAGATCGGCATCGCTATCATAGTATAGTTTCATTGTTAAACTCCATTTTTAAGGTTAAAGACTATTATAATTTTTTCTTTGATTCCCGCAGCATGGCAATGGGCCCGGTACGGGCAACTTCTTTAATACCAAAGGGCCGCATGGTTTCCAAAAATGCGTCTATTTTCTCTTCCGGGCCGACTATTTCCATGGTCATGGTTTTTTGGCTAATGTCCACGACTCTGGCTCCGAAAATTTCCACCACCTGGTAAACATCGCCGCGCTTTGCCGGCGGACAATTCACTCTGACCAGCACCAGCTCGCGTCCGA
>JAADGR010000023.1 GCA_013152225.1 Calditrichota bacterium | reverse complement strand
TTTTTTAAAGATCGCTTCCCCGATAATTCGGGGTAAACTGTCGCTCCGCTCCTCGCGATGACATGCTTTTCGACTTTTTACGAATTACTCATTTATCTGATTTACTTTTTTAACACTATAGCCCGATTAATTTTCCTCAACAGCATCTTTGTCCGATGATCATCCGGAGATAATTGCAGCGCTTACTCCGCTGCAGTTTTTGCTGCCGGCAAGTCATTCAACTGAGAAAATGCCAAAGCAAGAAGATATTTCGCCCGCCCCAGATCAACATCGGTGAACTGTTTGCTCCTCTCCCCTGCCTGCACCGCTTTCTGCAGATAGGGCTTTGCCTGCTGCAGTAAATTCTGTTTGAGAAATAATAGCCCTAATTTCGCATAAGCAAAGGGGAAAGCAGGACTACGCACCAAATTTGCATTAAAGTGCCTGATGCGACACTTTTCTTCGTGGAAAAAAGTTTTTTTCAATTTGAAAATAATACTGCGGAAAAAGAGAAAAAGACGCGACTTTTCCGGATCGAAATAAATTTTGATAAAAGTCCTGTTTTCTCCCAGGCCTCGGGTAGAAGCGACGCCCAGTGCACCGTAAAACTCATTGTGCCCCATATAGATTAAAAAAAGGTCGGGCTGATAGTGGACAAGCTCATGAGTGAAATCAGAAACTGAAAAGGTGTTGATCGCGGAAATGCCGACATTGATGACCTCAAAATTCCGATCAGGAAAAAGCAGGTGCAGGCGGTCGTAGAGAAGGCTGGAAAAAGTTGCATTGTACTGATAGGGAAATCCTGCGGTAGTCGAACCGCCGAGACAAAATATCCGAAAAATTTTTGCTGATTTTTTATATTCAAATACTGCATCCCGTGCATCCGGCACGGTCAGTTCATCGCCGGGGAAATAGCGTCGGGCAACATGCTTGTTGATTTGATAGTATTTGTGCCCATCGATTTTTCGCGTGAGCACAAGGGACAAGTCGCCGCCATAATTTGTAATCCGCAGCAAAAGTTCGAACACAAGCAAAATGAAAAGCGGCAGAATGATAAGAAAGACTGTAAAAAGAAAATGTCGCCCTCTCACCTGTTTTTTTAAAAGTGTGCTGCCAATGTAATCCCTCACCAAAGCGGATTTCACATTAAGGTTTTTCGCAATCTCTTTTGAGGATTCTGTCCTGTAGTGTGCCTCGATGTAGTTTTTTTGTTTTTCGGTGAGAGAAGAGAACTCATAGGCAAAGAGAGGATAGTTTAAAATAATGTATAAATAAACGGCGCAATGGCAGAACCCTCAGTCAGAACAATCAAAAGTCCTAAAAGAACGAGAAAAATAATAATCGGTCCCAACCACCACTTTTTTCTCACGCGCATGAACAGCCACAGTTCCTTTAATACACCAAGTTTACCCGACATAAAGCCTCCGATAAAAATTCATTTTTCAAATATTTCAAGATTGCCGTCATCCGTCATCCGTCATCCGTCATCCGTCATCCGTCATCCGTCATCCGTCATCCGTCATCCGTCATCCGTCATCCGTCATCTCCAAATTAACAAAATCTCCCCCCAACAACAAGATTTTTATTCGTACAGATAAAACATCCTCAGCGAATTTCTTTCACCCCCGGCATTTGAATTTGGCCGTTCTTAAAATCTTTACCAAGCTGTTAAATCAAATCTTCATTGGTCGTATAGCATGATAGCCGAGACGCTTAATGAGAGCATACCCTTCCGGCGCCTGTATCGGGCCATGTACTTCGCCGTCTTTCAGCTTGAACCCTTCGAATGAAATATTCCCATACCGGCCGCGCATGCTCCATCTGAGATCGCCGCCATTTTCGTAAAGAGTATTTGGAAGCCACTTTGCCAAAGTCCTGGCCTGCACGATTTTTTCTCAATAATTTAATTTGTCGGTCTCTTTTTTTGTGGCTGACAAAAATGTGCCGTACATGCAGGTTGAGATCATAAACCAAATCGCTTTTGCTGATCGGTTCACCATTGACGATGGCAGCAGTGTTTTCATCAAGTTTCGGGTGAGAACAGCGTGCGAAAAATGAAATGATTCAGAATAAATAGAGAATTTTTTTAAAGTATTTCATCTTCTTTTTACGCGTCTTTTCCCGGCGCCTGTCTTAACGGTCTTTTTGCTTGTCCTTGTCGTTTTCTTTACACCTTTTGTGACTGTTGTTTTACCGGTCCTCTTGTTTGTAGTTCTGCGAACGCCTGCCTTAACTGTCGTCGTCTTACCTTTTGATGTTCTCGTTCTGCTTACATGTGTACGCTTTTTCACCAGAGTAGAAGATCGCGGCTTGTAATTGACTTTGGTGACACTTTTAACCCGGCTCGTTCGAGTAACGGTAAAGGTTTTTCTACTGGTCAGCTTGACGGTGCGCGTACGGTAAGTGTGTATGGTCACCGGGTGATAAGGTCGATACCAGTGGGGATAAAACCCTATTCGAAACACTGATCTATAGGGATGGTAGATCGGTCTAAACATCCACGGTATGATGGGCCACGCATGAATACGAACGACCGTAGGTGCAAGGTAATAATCATTGCCGTAGATGACGGCATTGCCATGAACCTGCATGTTATAATTATCATCAACGGCCTTTTCGACTTCAATCGTGGCAACATCCTGAAATTCATTTTCCCCGAGTGGTACCTGGAGGACAATTATGTGAGTATCATCTGCGACCTCTTCGACGACGCGAATAAAGTCTACTTGGCCGTTGTCGTCGAGATCGAGATTATTAATGCCGACATCCGGGTCATTGAGCGCTTTTTCGAATTCCTGAAGATTATTCGAATCCTTGAAAAGCTCGCTGACGGCCTTTAAATCCAGTCCCTCGGCTGCTTCCGAAGTTGGCGCAACGATTGAAACATCCTGCCCAAAAACAAAACAATAACTAACTGATAACAGAAACAACACAGCTAAAAGTACATTTCGTCTTGTCATTTTCCTTCCTCCTGCTTTCATTTGAGACGCAACACCACTAAATGCCGGTGAGTTTTAGGAAACTACATAAGCATAATCCATTTTCAGCGCCAGGACGTTTGAAAAACTGTATTTCAGCCCTGCACCGAGTGTAAGGCCCTGCTCGCTGTCCTGGGAAAAGAGCGCAGCGTATCCGGCGCGGAGCGCAAAAATATCCATGGAAATTCTTTCCGTTTTTGTTTTTTTGGGTTTCGTGTAACTAGCGGCATTCGTGATTCAGTATTTTTTGCATTCGCAATCCGTTCCAGCGGAAAACGACTTTTCCCCTCCGCAGGATTCACGAACAATCAACTCGGCTTTAAGCTCTTTGTGAAAACCGGCATCGGCCTTGCCGTTCATCAAATCAAAAAGCCTTTCAACACCCAAACGTCCCATTTTCCCAAATGGCTGCCGCATAGTCGTCAAACCGATGAATCTGGAAAACTCGATGTCGTCAAAACCGACAATGGCAAGGTCGTCCGGGATGTGCAAGCCTGCTTCTTTCACAGCACGCATAACGCCCAGTGCCTGCACATCGCTGGCAACAAACAGCGCGGTGGGCATTTTCGAGCCAAGCTGCAAAACCTCTTTCATGGCCTTGTAACCGGCGATCTCATTAAAACCATGCTCACCGATCTTTGCATCGCAGATAACCAGGAGTTCATCATCGAACGGCAAATCATTTTCAAGCAACGCCTGTTTATATCCCTGAAGGCGGGAGATGGCCGGAAAACTGCTCAAATGCCCGTCGATCATTCCTACTTTTTTATGGCCAAGCTTAATCAAATGCTCTGTGGCTTCCCTGGCGCCCTGCCGGTTGGCCACGGCAACCGAATCGATTTTGTAATTCAAATTATCCACAATCACTGCAGGCACCGTGTTGGCCAGCAGCCTGTCCGCATATTCGTCGCTTACACCAATGGAAATGACAAGAATTCCGTCCGTACTCCTGTCGGCCAAAACGCGGTCGAGCGTTCGTTCCCACTTGTAATGAGTATCGACATTGTACAAAATCAGATTATAGTTATTCCTGGAAAGAAAAGCAGTAATGCTTTTTAAAAGTTCAATGAAAAAATAGTTTGTAAAAAAGGGAACAACAGCGGCAATGGAAAATGTTTTTTTGCGCGCAAGGCTTTGGGCAAGCGTATGCGGCTGGTAATTGAGTTTCTTTACTACACCGAGCACGCGCGCCTTTGTAGCGGGGTTAATGCCCGGATTATCATTCATCGCCCGGGAAACGGTTCCGATCCCGACACCGGCTCTTTTCGCGACATCATAAATCGTAACGGCCAACACAACTCCTGGCTTTCACATCAGATTTGCATACAAAATTTTGGAAGGCCTTCCGCTATAAGAAACAATAAAATAGACATAATCGGGAAGCGCTTCCAAAAAACGTTGGCAATTATACGAAATGTAATTCTTTTTGTCAAGTTTTTTTTGAGAAAATTTGTACGACATTCACTATTTTGCTCGTGTTATTCACTACTGAACCATCAACCAGTAAAATATTTACCCCCTTTCCCAAGAAACCCCTTGCTTTTTTCCCGGCAAATCGCTTTATTAAACAAGGAACAAATTGCCTTTATCGTTTAGGCACTTTAACCACTCCTAACTTTACCACTTCTTTCGCTCCGAATCATTTAAATGGGGATTTTCTTGAGCAACGACGGAGTAAAAACTTTTTCCACCCAAAAACCAAAACTCCCTGACCAGGTGCGCCGGGTTCTCAGGACAAGACTCTACAGTAAAAGGACTGAGGAGGCGTATGTCAATTGTATCCGCAAATACATTTTTTATCACAACAAACGCCATCCCCAAGAGATGGGGCGAAACCGAGATCAACCAATTTTTGACGCATCTGTCGGTTCAGGGGGTGAGATAAAATGCTATTTAAGAATTGTAACG
>JAADGR010000490.1 GCA_013152225.1 Calditrichota bacterium | reverse complement strand
CACTTGCGGATTTATTACAGTACATCAGCATTCTCATCCTGGATGATGACGAACAAGTCCGGGATTCGACACAAATGAGATTACAACAGGCAGGTTACCCAAAAGTCGAGGTAACGGGCGATCCTGAGGAGGCGGTTAAAAAATTTCGTCAGACGGATATTCTTCTGACCGACCAGGTTTTGGATTCCACTGAATGGGATGGTATCAGGATTACACGGGAAGCCAAAAAACAGGCGAGGGATGACATCCAGGTTATACTCTATTCCGGGTGCGTTTCAGAAATTGCAGACCAGGCAACGGAAGCCGGAGCCATCGCTTTTCTGGAAAAGCCACTCAATTTTAATTACCTGAAGCTTTGGATTGAAGAAACAGCCAAGCGAATTTGGCTGCAACAAATATTGGACACCACACCGGATGAACTGGCTGTTCTGGATACTCGGGATTTTGGCAAGATTCATTTTGTAAACAAAACCAAGAGGGATGTTTTTGAAAAAGGAGTTCCTCTGGAAGGCGACTATTGCTGGCAGCGTTTTGAGAAAAAGGGACGGGGTAGCAAAATGTGTGAAGGATGTCCCGCGCATCAGGCTTTTAAAAAAAATCGTTCGGTGCGAACGGAATGGCTTTACATGTCACAGGCCAGTGGAAAAAAGGAAAGTGTCGATCTGACCGCTGCGCCCTTGAAAGATAAATTCGGAGAAATTCGCGCAGTCGTGGAATCTTGCCGGGATCGAACGGATAAGATGATTGTGGAAAAGTTCATAAATAAAATCGAACGCTTCAGTAATTGGGAAAAACGCCTGGATATTTTCCTGGAAGGTTTCAGAAAACTGGGCTACGAAAGAGCAAGGTTTTATCAAAGCGTCCCATCCGACGGGGAAACCATTTATCGTGGCATCAAGTCGGTAGGAATGCCCGAGGATTTTGATATTAGAAATTCCAGTTACAGTGATCGGATCGATGAACCCACACAAATCCTGCAAAAATATAAAAAACCTATTTTATTTGTTGTGGACTGGCAGGAACCTGACAGAAAATGTCAACCGGATGATGTTGTAAAGTATATGTTCCAGGTCGGAGCGAATAACGTAGCCCATAACAATATTTTGCTCAAAAAGAAATGGGTAGACATACCAATAATGGGAAACAATAAAATTATTGCCAAAGTTTCGATTGATTGCGGAAGTAACGATAAATTCATCTCAAATTATGATTTTGATATATTGCAGTTTTATTCTGTGAGTGCAGGCCAGGCCATTTTTAACGCGCAGCATTACGCCAAGACAAAGTTGAACCATGAAACGGAAAGAGCCATTATTGATATGGCAAGGGAAATAACCAGCGCCGAACAAGACCCGAAACTCATTGATCGGGCTGTACGCCGCGTTTGCAAAGTGATGAATACAGCAGTGTGCTCGATTTTTTTATATGATGCAAATGATAATAAACCTGTGCTTCGCCGGGAAACAACCCATGTCATTGATGCAAACAAAAAACATTATTCCAAAATAGATTATAAAGAGGAATATGAGCCGGGTGAAGCTGTCACCGGTAAAGTCTTTGAGAGTGATAAAGGTCTTATATTAAATGATCTGATAGAAAAGGCAGAAAAACAGAGACGCGGTAAAGTGCAAAACATAATTAATCTGGAGGCTTATGATTTCTATAGTGAAATTCTCAAAGAGCCATTGAGGAACGGTTTGTTCACCATCCTGCGCACAAAAGAAAATACAATCGGCGTCATCAGAACGATGAACAAGCGCAGGCAGGATCATTTCGGTCATGCTGATTTTGATCAGGATGATTTGGTCGCCTTTGAAGCTCTATCCGGACAGATTGCTGTGGCCATGGAGAACGCAAACCTGATCAAAGAATTAGATGATTTGCAGAAAAACAGGGCGGAAATAATCGGTGATTACTCTCATACAATGAAAAATCTTTTGCAGCCTCTGGTCTCTCTTTCCAATTTGCTTCATGATGGTAAAGATCAAAATAGTGAATTATGGCAGCTTTTTCGTAACGAGATTTCACGAATGAAAACAACCATTAACACTATGCTGCGATTGGTGCAAGCGGAAGCCGGTGAAATAAATCTGAAACTTGCGAGCGTTGATGTTTCCGATTTGATCAATGATGTGATAAAGCCCTACGAGATTTTGGCTCGGGATAAAAAGATGACAATTCATACAAATATCATCAATATAAAAGAAAAAGTAAATTTAGATAAACAGTTGATCTATGATTCGATAGCGAATTTAATCGACAATGCGATCAAATATGGGAGCGAGGAGAGTCAGATAACAGTTGAGGCATTTATAAAGGGTACGAATTTGCATATTGCGGTATTAAATTATGGAGATGAAATTCGCCCTGAGGATAGAAAGAAAATTTTTGAAAAATTTTATTCGGGCAAAGATGTCTTGGCGAATATCAAACAGATAGGTCTCGGCCTCAGCTTTGTCAATGTTGTGTGCCAAGCGCACAACGGCTCAGTGTATGTTGATCCGAATTTTAAGAAAGGCGCGCGGATCATCATAAAGATTCCGATAAACAAAATGGAGAATAAATAGATTCAACCAAAAGAAAGGAATCTAAAAGTGACTACCGGGGACAAAACATTACTCATTATTGAGGATTTTATCACAGAAAGAGCGCTCTGGAAAATTTTGCTTGAAAAATACGGCTTTAACGTAATTGAAGCGCGCGACAGCATTCAGGCACTAAAAATTCTGAAAAAAGAAAAAGTCGATCTTGTCATCCTTGACCTGAGCATTCCTCCTGCCGGCCGCGATGGTGGCTTGTTGTTATTACGAAAAAAAGCAAGGATTCGTCTTAATAAAGAAACTCCGGTGATCATTGTTTCGGGGATTTTACCGGATAAAATCATAAGGGAGAAAACAGCCAATAACCCGGATGTCAAGCAGGTGTTGGAAAAACCCGTGGAAAATAAAGATTTGCTCACAAGCGTGCAGCAATATGTCGGTTAAAGATTTGACAAGACGACAAGGAGATCGAAAATGACCCGAGCCCACTTTGATATTCTCATCCTTCTCGGCCGGCCGGCTTCCGGCAAGTCGGAAATTATTGATTTTCTCAAAAAAACGCCGCCGATCAAACGAACGGAAAATTTTCATGTCGCTTTGATGGACGAAATTGACGACTTTCCCATGCTGTGGACGTGGTTTGAAGAAGACGCGATTCTGGAAAAAATTATGGAAAAGCCGAGAATGCACACAGACAAAGACGGCTATTTTCTCTATCCCTATCAATGGGATGTGCTTATCGAACGCATTTGTATGGAATATGAAAAGAAATTGCGCGATGACGAGTATCACACCGAGCACACC
>JAADGR010000209.1 GCA_013152225.1 Calditrichota bacterium | reverse complement strand
AGTATCTGCCCAAGAAATCCAAATGTTCTCCGACATGCCCTATTATGAAATCGCTTATGCGATTCTCATAAAATTTTTAAAGGGACAAATCCCTGACGATGCGCTGAAAAAACTGGCTAAAGAAGCGTATAATTTCAGTATTCCTCTGGAACAGGTTTTCGATAACAAATTTGTCATGCGTCTGGATCACGGGCCTACAGCGTCTTTTAAGGATTTTGCTGCGCGGATGATGGGCCGGATGATGCAATATTTTTTAAAGCAGGAAAACCGCAGCTTGTTGATTTTAACGGCAACGTCGGGAGATACCGGCAGTGCCATTGCCAACGCTTTTTACGGACTGGAGAATATCCACGTTGTTGTGCTTTTCCCGGAAAAAGAGGTTTCCGCACGCCAGCGCAAGCAAATGACGACGCTTGGTAAAAATACGCAAATCATTGCCCTGGACGGAAAATTCGATGACTGCCAGGCTTTTGTGAAACGAGCATTTGCCGATCCGGAACTGGCAACACTGAATTTGTCCTCTGCAAATTCCATCAACATCGGAAGGCTGCTGCCGCAATCGGTTTATTATTTTTATGCCTTTTCACGACTGGCAAAGAACGAAAGTATTATTTTCTCCGTGCCATCCGGTAACTTTGGCGACATGATGGGCAGCCTTTTGGCAAAAAAAATGGGATTGCCGGTAAAAAAATTCATCATTGCCACCAACGAAAATGATGCATTCCCGAAATTTATGAGCACCGGTATTTACGAAATCATTGTTCCATCCGTCAATTGTATTTCAAGTGCCATGAATGTGGGCCATCCCAGCAACATGTCCCGTCTATTTGCTTTGTACGGCGGCGTCATGGATGAGAAAGGAAATGTTCTCGCACCGCCTCACCAGGAACTCATGCGTAAGGAAATTTATTCGACCAGCGTATCGGATGACGAAACCCGGACGACTATCAAAGAGGCGTTTGACAAGTACCGCCTTTTACTCGAACCGCATGGCGCTGTTGCCTGGGCCGGATTGCAGCGCTATCTTGAAGAAAATAAAACTGATGATACAAAAGATCAGCTTTGTGTTTCTTTGGAAACAGCCCATCCGGCCAAGTTTCCGGAACAAATCCGGGAAATTCTTGGTATTGAACCCGAGTTGCCGGATAGTCTCGCTGAGGTTGAGAAAAAGCCCGAGTCGTTTGTTGAAATGGGAAACGATTATGATGATTTCCGCGAATTTTTGAAAAGAAAGTATGGATGAAAGAACGGAAGCCGGAACCAGGAAAAAGGAGAACGCGGAACGAATCGAAAAATAAACCGGTAGGAAGAAGGAGCATTGAAATATTTAATCATACTCGGAGATGGGATGGCGGACAGGCCCATTGCGAGTTTAGGAAATAAAACGCCGCTTATGGCTGCAAACACGCCGCACATTGATGCTCTGTGTGCGAAAAGCCGCACCGGACGATTGATCACAGTACCCGCGGATATGTCACCGGGCAGCGCCGTAGCAAATCTTGGTGTCCTGGGATATGATGTTCACAAAGTGTTTGAGGGGCGTGGTGTTCTCGAAGCAGCGAGCATGGGCGTCGAATTAAAAGACGGCGATCTTGCACTTCGCTGCAATTTGATCTGCATCGAGAATGACGAAATAAAAAACCACTCTGCGGGGCATATCAGCAACGAAGAAGCACATCAGCTTATCGATCTTCTCAACGAAAAACTTGGCGATGAAAATGTTTCTTTCTACAAGGGGGTGAGCTACCGGCATCTGCTGGTTTTAAAAAATGGCGACAAACATCTGGATTGCACACCGCCTCACGACGTGCCGGGAACGCCGTTCAAAAATGTTTTAATTAAGCCGCAAAATGAAAAAGGCCGATTAACCGCCGACTTTTTGAACGATTTGATTTTAAAATCCCGGGAAATTATGCCGCAGCATCCTGTCAATCAAAAACGAATGCGCGAGGGCAAAGATCCCGCCAACGCCATTTGGCCGTGGTCGCCCGGTTATAAGCCGAGAATGAAGACATTGCAGGAATTGTACGGCATCCACGGGGCGGTTATTTCTGCTGTCGATCTTGTTTACGGCATCGGAGTTTACGCAGGAATGGACATCATCAAGGTTGATGGCGCAACCGGATTGTACAATACAAATTACGAGGGTAAAGCCAAAGCCGCGGTTGACGCTTTGCAAAATCATGATTTTGTGTATTTGCATATCGAGGCCAGCGACGAAGCCGGACATGAGGGGAATGCCGAGTTAAAGACAAAGACGATCGAATATCTCGACGCACGTGTAGTTAAATTCGTTTTGCAAGAAACAGCCAAAATGGATGACGACGTAGCTATCGCCATCCTTCCCGATCACCCGACGCCGTGCGAGATCAGAACCCACACACACGATCCGGTGCCATTCCTTATCTATCATCCGGATGAAGAACCGGATGATGTTGCCGAATATAATGAGAACAGTGTGAAGGATGGATATTTCGGCGTTTTAAAGGGGGATGAGTTTATGAAGGCATTAATAAACCGGTGAATCAAATATTTGATATCTTTCAGGACACAAAAACTGTAAAAATAGTTATTTAGGAGAAAATGTGACCGAGTCCCAGATATTTCAAAAAATTAATGAGAGCAAATTGCTCCTTGCCTATTTTTCATACCCGGAATGTAATGTCTGTAAAACGCTTCGCCCAAAGGTCGAAGAACTGGTTGCCGGTTATGACGGGCTCGAGTTTATTTACATTGATACTCATTTATTTCCAATGGTAAGCGGGCAAAACATGGTTTTTGCCGTGCCGACAGTTGTTTTGTTCCTGGATGGAAAGGATGTAAAAAGATGGAGTCGACACCTTTCACTTCAGGAAATTGAGGATGGGTTGGATCGTTATTATGAACTCGTGTATGAGGAGTTGGGATATAATGAATGATAATAAAAGTGACTTTGTGATACAGCTTGTTCCCGATAAAAATGTTTCCGCAGCACTCGACCGGCAGCTTTTGGAACTTTTAATCATTTGTTTTCCACACGAATCTGTTTTTGCCACGCAGCGTTTTTTGTATGAAAAACCAAAATATCGCTGGTGCGTTTTCAGCAATCAAACACAGTTGGTTGCCCATACCGCCCTGCATATCAAAACAATTAAAACCGAGTCAGGCAAATACGGGATCGGTGGCATTGCCGAAGTATGCGTGCACCCCGAGTTCCGGCGCAAGGGACTTGTACGCGCCATGATGGATAAAGTCGATGCATTGCTCATATCTGAAAAAATCTCTTTTTCCATGTTATTTGGCGAGGGGAAAATTTATCGTTCCAGCGGCTATTTTGAAGTGAAGAATAAAATCCGCCGCTATGATCCAAAGACA